>DASVBS010000021.1 GCA_036375715.1 Longimicrobiaceae bacterium
GGAGACCGGCTCGAGGTAAAGGTGAAGGGCTACGGCGCGGGCGAAGAATCCTGGGTGATCCACCACGAGCAGTTGTGGGGCGACCCTGGCCGCGACGAGGTGTGGCAGATGCTGGAAAACGTCCGCACGCGGGCATGGGAGCACGAGTCCGGCGCCGAAATGCGCATCCAGGCCATGTGCATCGACTCCGGCGGGCACCACACGGAAAACGTCTACCGCTATGTGAAGCCGCGCCAGCCGCAGCGCGTATGGGCCACGAAGGGCATGTCGCAGCCGGGGCGCCCGCTGGTGGGCCGGCCATCCCGCGCGAACAAGCATGGGGTGAAGCTGCTGCCGATCGGCACCGACACGGCGAAGGACGCCGTTTTCGCGCGGCTAAAGGTGAACGTCCCGGGGCCGCTGTATATGCACTTCCCGGACTTCTTGGATGACGAGTACTTCGCACAGCTCACCGCCGAGAAAGTGGTGACGCGCTACCACAAGGGGCGCCCCGTGCGGCGCTACGAGAAGACCCGCCCTCGCAACGAAGCCCTGGACCTCGAGGTGCTATGCTTGGCTGCGCTGGTTTCGATGGGAACGCCGGTGATCCAGAGCCTCGGCACCTATGCGGAGAAAGTCCGAGTCGAGGGCGCCAAGCGCCGCGAGCAGGAAGAGGGTGCGAAAAAGGCCGAGGCTCCCGCCGCCCCGCCCCGCCCGGCCGTCAGACGCCCGAAGGGCTGGGTCCGCGGATGGCGATGACCCGCCTCCTTCGCCTCGACCTCAAATGCCCCCGGTGCGGCAAGCCCCCGCGCCTGCGCATCACCGAGGCTGAGCGGGACAGGGCTTTCGCGAAGGCCCCCGGCGAAGTGATCGGCACCTACCAGTGCCACTACTGCAACCACATATATGACATGCCCGCAGCGGCGTGTCAGAGGGCGGCGTAGCCTGAATGACCACCTTCCTCGCGGTCCTCCGATCCGGCGGCGAGTACCGCCCCGAGCACGTCACGGCCCTGCGCGATGGCATCCGCCACTACCTCCCAGGCGCGCGCTTCCGCTGCCTCTCGGACGTGCCCGTCCCCGGCGTGGAGACGATCCCGCTGCGCTGCTCGTGGCCCGGCTGGTGGGCCAAGCTGGAGCTGTTCCGCCCCGGCCTCTTCTTCGGCCGCCTCGTCTACATCGACCTGGACTCCGTCGTGGTGGGCGACCTCTCGGACCTCGCGGCCTACTCCGGCCACTTCGCGATGCTCTCCGACTTCTTTCACCCCGAGCGCCCCGCGTCGGGCGTCATGGCGTGGGAGGCGGACTGCGACGAGGCGCGGCGCGTGTGGGAGGCGTTCATGGCCGACACCGCGCTGGCGATGCGGATTCGGGGCGGCGATCAGGCGTTCATCCGCGCCGTGATGGGCGACGGTGTGGCGCGGTTGCAGGATGCAGTGCCGGGGATCGTCTCGTACAAGGTGCACTGCAAGGAGGGGGTGCCGCCTGACGCCCGGCTCGTCTGCTTCCACGGCCGCCCCCGGCCTTGGGATACCGAACTCTGGCAACCAGCGAGGGCCGCATGAGACGCTTGGGAAGATTCCTTATCCACCTGTGGCGCGAAGGGTTGGACCAGGTCGTCTACGCGCTGCTGATTTTCGCTGGGTTAATGGGTGTCGCCGTGCTTATGGCCCTCTTCAAGTGGCTCGCGTGGCTGCTTTTCGGGCTGCTCGCCCTGGTTGTCGCTTTGTGCGTAGCGATCATCGCTTGGGGTGTGGTCGGTATGTTCGTCCGCGCCTGGAAGCGCAGCGGCGAGCGGCCCGCATGAAACTCCTCGTCCTCCCCGGCATGGGCGATGTCCTGTGGGTCGCCACCGCCCTGCAGTCCTTCATTGCGAAGCACGCCCCCGGCGAGCGCCCCGAGGTCTGGATATGGGACTTCGACGGCCGCCGCCGCTCGCTGGAGTACGTGGAGCGCATCCCCTTCGTCCGCGCTGCCGGGTACTGGACGCACCCGCTCGTGGAGCCGGAATTCACCGAGTCGTACATGGCAGACGGCCGCTCGATCTTCCCCGACTTCCACGGCTTCGACTTCTACCTCTCGGCCAACGGCGTGCTGCGCCAGGGCGGGACGGTGAACCGCGCCTTCCGGGGCTACGACATCGACTGGTACTTCCCGATCACGCAGACCCCCGCTGAGTTGGAGCACCTTTCCTCCGCCCAGCAGCGGGGCCGCTACATCGTCGCGCACCTATCCGAGTTCGGCATGTTCCGCCACTGGGTCGGGGCATGGGGCCTAGGCGGCTGCGCGGAGCTCGTGCGCGGCGTGCAGGAGCGCACCGGCCTCCCCGTCCTGCTCACCGGCTGCGAGTGGGACCGGCCGTTTGCAGAGCAGGTCGCGAAGCGCACCGGAGCGGAGAACCTGTGCGGAGCGACCGACCTCGACCAATTCTTTGGCCTCTTCCGCGCGGCTGCGGGCTGCATCGGCTGGTGCGGCGGCAACACGATCAAGTCCGTCTACCTGCGCCGCCCCACGGTCATCATCTGGTCCGGGTACTTCAAGAATCCGGGCTTCTACCGCAACGCCTGCCCGCCGGATGCGTGGAATAAATGGTACGAGGCGGCCGTGGTCGAGAAGGAGCGGCCGAGTGAGGTGGCCGATCGGTTCGCGCGGTTGCTGGAGCGGCGGTCGTGAACGCCGTCTTTCAGCGGTGGGCCAGCGAGGGGCTGGTCTGGCTGCCCGAGCGGGGGGTGGGCTTCCTGCGCGTGACCGAGGCTCCGTATGACGCGGAGTACTTCGCCAAGTATGAGCGATACGCCGAAACCCCGATGGGGCGGGCCATCACGAAGGCGCGGCTGGACCTCGTGCGGCGGCACACAAAGACGCGGATCCTGTGCGACGTGGGGATCGGCTGCGGCGCCTTTGCCGAGGCGGCGGACTGCTGCGGGTACGACATCAACCCGGTCGGCGAGGCGTGGCTGCGCAAGAACGGGCGCTGGCTGAACCCGTATGAGACGCGGGTCGATGCGGTGACCATGTGGGACACGCTGGAGCACATCGCGGACCCCGCGCCCCTGCTCGCGAACGTGCGCCGGTGGGTATTCGTCTCCCTGCCGATCGTGCCCGGCGACGGCCCGCCCCCGCTCGACTGGAAGCATCTGCGCCGCGACGAGCACACGCTCTACTTCACTCGCGACGGGCTGATCCGTTTCATGGACGCGCACGGTTTCGCCTGCGTGGAACATTCCACCGCGGAAAGCCTGTTGGGGAGGGAGGACATCGGCAGCTTTGCCTTCAAGCGCCAGTGAAACGCGCCTACCTCGTCTGTGGCCCCGAAGAGAAAGGGAAGCACTACCGATGAGCAAGCTAGCCCTCGTCGTTGGCGGCGCCTCGTGCGTATGGGATGACCTCGCCGCGGTCGGCCGCACCCCGGACCTCGTCGTGTGCGTCAACGACTCTGGCACCGTGTACCCCAACGCGTTCGCCGCGTGGGTGTCGCTCCATCCCGTGAAGTTCCCCATATGGGAACGCGCCCGCCGCGCGAAGGGGCTCCCCGGCGGCTACCTGAAGTGGTCCCAACCCAGCGACCACAACGCGCGCCGCGTCGATCGCACGCTCGGCGGATGGAAGCACGGATCGTCCTCGTTCCTCGCCGTGGGCGTGGCCTTCGAGATGGGCGCCACGGAGGTCGTGCTGTGCGGCGTGCCGATGCAGGCCGAGGGGGCGCACTTCTTCTCTCCCGACAAGCCGTGGGACCAGGTGGACCGGTACACCGCCGCGTGGGTGGAAGCGGCGCACAAGCTGCGCGGGCGGGTATACTCCATGAGCGGCTGGACGCGGGAACTGTTAGGGGCGCCGCCGTGGGTGGGATAACGCGAATGCCCAACCGCTTGACAGATTAACTTCCCCCCCCTACACTATACCGGTAACGGACCCACAGGTCCGCACATAGCGGCAAGACCGCACGAAGCCACACAAGGCCCTTCCTGGCACATCCGCCGGGGGAGGGCTTTTCGCGTTTGTGACCTGAGCGCCCTTGGCAGCGACGATCCCGACGAGCGAGCCAACCACCCTGACGGCCGGCGACAGCTGGCAGTGGAACCGGACGTATGGCGACTACCCGGCATCGGACGGGTGGGCGCTCTCCTACGCCCTGACCGGCGCGCACGAGTCGGTGATCACCATCTCCGCCACGGACGCATCCGGCGTGTGGCAGGTCCGCGTGGCCGCATCGGACACGAAGGACTACAGCCCCGGCCCGTACCGGCTCGTCGGCTACGTCTCGGACGGCACGGATCGCCACATCGTCTACTCCGCGCCGCTCACGGTCCTCCCCGACCCCGCGACCGCCGTTCCCGACGAGGGCCACAACGAGCGGATGCTGCGCGCGATCCGGTGCGTGCTGGAGGGGCGCATCCCGGCCGATGCGGAAGCCTACCAGATCGCGGGCCGCTCCATCAACCGCATCCCGGTCAAGGAGCTAGTGCAACTCGAAGCCGTCTACGCCGAGCGCGTGCGCCGGGAGCGCGGCGGGTCATTCCTCCAGCCGGTGAAGGTGCGCTTTGGTCCCGCTGCGTAAGCGCCTGCGTGCCGCATGGTCGCTGCTGCGAGGCGACAACAAGCCCGCGCACGCCACCGCCTTCTCGGGCGCGCAGTACAGCCGTCTGACCGCCGACTGGATCTTCGCCGGCACGCGCTCCCCCGATGCCGAGATCCGGGGCGATCTGCGGGCGCTGAAGAACCGCTCGCGCGAGATGGGGCGTAACAACCCCCATGCCCGCCGCTTCCGCAGCCTCGTCTCCCGCAACGTGGTCGGCAAGCACGGCATTCGGCTGCAAGCGAAGGTGCGGCGCCCGAGCGGACTGCCCGACGCGGAGATCAACCGGCAGATCGAGACGGCGTGGAAGCGCTGGTGCCTGCGCGGCAACTGCACGGCGGACGGGATGATGTCCTTTGCGCAGGTGCAGAAGCTCTACGTCGAGACGCTGGTTTCCGATGGCGAGGCGCTGCTGCGCATCCTCCCCGGCTTCCGCAACGACTTCGGCTTCGCGGTGCAGCTCCTCGACACCGATCTGCTGGACGAGACGTTCAACCGCCCCGCCGGGGACGGCCAGAACGAGGTCCGCATGGGCGTCGAGATAGACGAGTGGGGCCGCCCCGTCCAATACTGGCTGTGGAGCCGCCACCCGCAGGACTACCAGGGTGGCCGTGCGCGCGAGCGATTCCCCGTGCCCGCCTCGCAGATCGTCCACGACTTCCTGCCCGAGCGGCCGGGGCAGACGCGCGGCGTGACCTACTTCGCGCCCGTGCTACTGCGCTCGCGGATGCTGGATGCCTTCGAGGAGGCGGCCGTTGTCGCGGCCCGCGTCGGCGCCTCCCACATGGCGTTCTTTAAGCCCGACCCGGACCACCCCGGCTTCGATCCGACCCGGGGCGAGGACCCCGGCGAAATCCCGATGGAGGCGGAGCCTGGCACGTTCGGCCGCCTGCCCGTGGGATACTCCGTCGAAGAGTGGGACCCTAACCACCCGAACACGGCGTTCGCGGAGTTCGACAAGGCGGTCCTGCGCTCGATCGCCGCCGGGCTGGACGTCTCCTACAACTCGCTCGCCGCGGACCTTTCGGACGCGAACTATAGCAGTCTGCGCGAGGGCAAGCTGGACGAGCGCAGCGTGTGGGCCGGGCTCCAACAGTGGATGATCGACGGCCTGCTCGAGCGCATCTACCCCGAGTGGCTGAAGTGGGCGCTCACCACCGGCCAACTCGACCTCCCGCAGCGCAACGTGGCCCGCTGGATCGACCACGAGTGGCAACCCCGCGGCTGGGAGTGGGTGGACCCGCTCAAGGACATCATGGCGAGCAAGGAAGCCGTTGCGCTCCGCGTCAACAGCCGCACGCGCATCTGCGCCGAGCGGGGGATCGACTTTGAGGAGGTGCTGTCCGAACTCGCAGCCGAGGAAAGACTGGCTGCCGACTACGGCATCGACCTCACCATCGACCCCAAGACACTCGGGGGCGAGGCGGACCCGGACGATGACGACGACGAGCGGGCGGGCGCGGCGTGGGAGGCCAAGATCCTCTCGCGCATGACCGGCAACGGCAACGGCAACGGGCACCACGCCCTGAACGGAAAGGGGGCCTGACATGGCAACCAGTATCGAGAGGGTGCGGCGCGCGGTTGCGCAGACCCCGTGGGCGATCCTGCCCGAGAAGCTGGAGATGATCTGCGAGTTCCTGGCGCTCCGGGCCGAGGGGCACCTCTCCGACGAGGAGATCCGCGCCGCCACGGCGATCCGCAGAGAGCCCAGGCGCACGCGCGCCGGCGGCGTGGCGGTTCTGCCCGTCTACGGCACGATCTCGCACCGCATGGACATGCTCTCCGCCATAAGCGGGGGCACCTCCACCGAATCGCTCGGCAAGGCGTTCGACCAGTTCATGAATGATCCCGACATCGGAACCATCGTACTGGACGTGGACTCGCCGGGCGGGACCGTGACGGGGGTTCAGGAGGTCGCGCAGAAGATCTACGACGCGCGCGGAAAGGGCAAGCGGATCATCGCGGTCGCCAACGGCATGGCCGCCTCCGCCGCCTACTGGATCGCCTCCGCCGCCGATGAACTGGTCGTGATCCCCTCCGGCGTCGTGGGCTCCGTGGGCGTCTACACGATCCATCAGGACGCCAGTCGGATGCTGGAGAACGAGGGCGTCAAGACCACGATCATCCGCGCCGGGAAGCACAAGGCGGAGGGCTCGCCCTACGAGCCACTGTCCGAGGATACCCGCGCCTACGCGCAGTCGCAGGTCGATGAGATCTACGACGAGTTCGTGCAGGCCGTCGCGAAGCACCGGGGCGTCACCGTGGCGAAGGTCGAGAGCGGATTCGGACAGGGCCGCGTGGTGAAGGCAAAGGCCGCGATTGCCGCCGGCATGGCGGACCGCATCGCCACGCTGGATGAGGTGCTGGAAGAACTGGGCGTGAGCCGCATGTCGCGGCGGGACGAGGCGCGGATCGAGGCGGTGGAGGCGCCGACCGCATCCGCCACCTACGAGGGAAGCCCGCTGACGCTGCACGCGACGGCCACCACCCACGAGGCCGGCTTTGCTGCGCCCGTGCTATACCGAAACAACGTGATTGCTACCGATTCAGGCACCGAAACGATGCAGGAGGCGGGCCGGGACGCCTCCGGCGCGCAGGTCACTCCCCCGGACACCGAACCGGCCCCAGAGGCCAGGGAGCAAGCCATGCCGAAAGAGAACGACGTGGCGGCCCAGAACGGGGCCGCCCAGGGAGGGACCGCGAGCGCGGAGCCGCGCATTGCGGTCGGAGTGGACCTGGCCGCCGAGCGCAAGCGCGCGCAGGCGATCAGCGAGCTGTGCAGCATGCACGGCATCGGGGAGAAGGCATCGGACTACATCCAGTCCGGCGCGACGGTCGAGCAGGTGGTGGCGGACATCCGCGAGACGGCCGCCTCCAACCTCCAGGCCATGAAGGCCAGCCAGATGTCGGAGATGAGCGCGGCCGAGCGGCGCCGGTACTCGCTCTCCCGCGCGATCCTCGCCGCCGCGAACGACGACTGGTCGGACGCCGGCTTCGAGCGCGAGATCTCGGAGCACATCCGCAAGAACATGCCGAAGGACTACAAGTCCCGCGGCGGCTTCTTCTATCCCGTCCGCGCCGCGCTGGAGGTGGGCACCTCGACCGCCGGTGGCAACGCGGTGTTCACCCAGGGCGGGGACTTCATCGACCTGCTCCGCGCCCGCATGAAGGTGGCCGAGCTCGGCGCGACGATCCTGACCGGCCTCGAGGGCGGCACGATCGCGTTCCCCAAGCAGACCGGCGCGTCGAGCTGGACCTGGGTCGATGAGAACCCCGGATCGGACGTCGCTGACACGGACGCCACCATCGGGCAGGTGCTGCTTGCGCCCAAGGCCGGGCAGACCTCCACTGCGTTCAGTCGCCAGCTTCTGCAGCAGGCGTCGATTGACGTGGAGATGTTCGTCCGCAACGACCTGACGCAGGTGGCCGCGCTCGGGATCGACGCCGCGGCGATCGCCGGGACCGGCACCGGCAACCAGCCGACCGGCATCATCTACACCTCCGGCATCGGAGTGGTGCCCGGCGGTACTAACGGCGCCGCGCCGGACTATGAGGACATGGTGGACCTCGAGACGCAGATCGCGGTGGACAACGCCGACATCGGCTCGATGGCGTACCTCACCACGCCGGGCATCCGCGGCAAGCTCAAGAAGACACAGCAGTTCAGCTCGACCAACGGCGTCCCGGTCTGGACCGGCGGGCGCGTGGGCGAGGTGAACGGCTACCCCGCCCACGTCTCGACGCAGGTGCCCTCTGACCTCAGCAAGGGCTCCGCCTCGGGCGTCTGCCACGCCATCGTATTCGGCGTGTGGAGCCAGCTTTTGATTGGCTACTGGGGCGCGCTGGAGCTGGTGGTGGACCCCTACACCAAGAAGAAGCAGGCGCTCATTGAGGTCACCAGCTACCAGTCGGTCGGCATCGCCGTGCGGCACGCGGAGGCGTTCTCCGCCATGCTCGACGCGCTGACGAGCTGACGGAAGTAGGCGGGGGCGGATTCGTCCGCTCCCGCCCGCACGCACAGGGAGAATCCCATGCGGATCCAGATGATTCACGGCGTGCTCGGGACGGACGGTGCGACCTGGGACGCTGGCACCGTACACGACGCGCCGGACTGGTTCGGCCGCTGGCTGTTGGAGCGGAAGAAGGCCCGGCGCGCACCGGAGCAGGCACCGGCGCCCGAGTCCGCAGCGGAGCCAGCCGAGCCAGTCGCCGCTCCGGCTGCACCACCCGCGAAGAGGCCGCGCCGTGCTAGCAAGTAGTCAGGCGGCCTGGCGCGAGGTCGAGAGCCTGCTACGAGGCCTCCCCGGCGCCGTGGAGGTCCGCTACGGCACCGCCCGGACGTGGGGCGCTCGCGAGGTGGCGGACGTGGCGCTGTTCGAGGAGGCGCAGGTTTACGGGGTCGAGGACACGGTCAGCATCGCCACCGGGTCCCTCACCGTCCCGAACGGGGCGACGATCACCGTGGACGGCGAAAGCCGCAAGGTGATGATGCCGCCGCAGCGACAGAAGGGCGGCACCACACTGCTCGCACTCGGGAACGCCTGACATGGCTTCGATTGGCGAGCAGATCCTGGACGCGATCGAGGCCGCGCTGGACGGGGCCGGAAAGCCGTCCGGCTGCACGGTCCACAGCGACCCCACGCAGGCTTACGAGGGCTCCAGCAGCCTTTCGGAGATCGTGGTAGACCCGGTGCGGGAGCAGGTGCGCGCCGACGACTTCGCGGGCTCGTCGGGCCAGTTCAACGTCCAGCGCACCATGACCGTTCAGGTGCTGCTCCGGGCGCAGGGAACGCCCCCGCGAAAGGCGGTCGATCCGCTCCGGGTGTGGGTGATCCAGGCGATGATGAACGACCCGACGTGGGGCGGGAAGGCGACCGATACACGCGAAGTCTCGACAGAGTGGGCCGCGAGCCGGGCGGAGGCAGTCTACGCCGACGCGGCCGTGACGTTCGAGATCGTCTACAACACTGCCGGGGACGACCCGGAAACCCAGGAGTAACGCTATGGCCAAGTCTTCTGCTCTCGGGACCATCCTCCGGGTAGAGTCGGATACCTCGGGGGTGTTCACCAAGGTAGGGAACCTGACATCGATCGGGGTGCCCAGCCCCACGAAGCCGCAAATCGACACAACCGACTTCGACTCGGTTGCCGCCGAGTCCATAGCCGGCTTGCCCGACAACGGAGAAGTGACGCTGTCGGGATTCTTCAACTACGCCGACGCGGGTCAGTTGATCCTGATCGGTGACGCGCACGACCCCGACGCGACCGCCCGTGACTTCCAGATCGACTTCACTCGGCAAGACCTGCGCTTCTCGTTCAGCGCCGAGGTGACCTCGTTCGCACCCAACGCGGGCGGACCGGGCGAGGCGTACACGTTCGACGCCACGCTGCGGATTAGCGGATCGGTTATACTCACAACCCCCATTCCTTCGAACTGATCCATTATGGCCCTCGCGGCAAACGTACCCACCGCACAGGTGGAGCTCGATCGCAACCGCACGATCGCATTTACCATCGGCGCCATGCGGCGCGTGAAGGAACTCACCGGCCGGTCCATCACGGCCGGGATCGAGGAGGAGGACGTCGGCCGGGTCGTGTGGGCCATGCTCACCGAGGAGGACCGCGCCGACCTCACCCCGGAGCAGGTGGAGGACATGATCCACCCCGGCAACCTGGGCGCCGTGACCGCCGCCATCGCGCGGCTGAGCGGTGATGCGGAAGGCGCGGAGGGAAACGCCAGACCGGCGGGGAAGGGCAAGCGGAAGACGTAGACCTCGACGCCCTGTGGGCCATCGGAGTCTATGACCTGGGCCTCTCCGACGCGGACTTCTGGGACCTGAGCCTGAGCCTGTTCGGCAGGCTCCTGGAGCGGCACCGGGACCGGATCCGCCGGGAGGACCGAAGGTCGGGAGAAGTGGTCGCGATGCTGGCGAACATCAACCGCGACAGCAAGAAGCACCCGGAGCCTTTTACCTGGCTCGACGTGTTCCCCGAGCACAGAGAGGCGCCGGAGCCGCAGACGGACGAGCAGATGTTCGCCGCAATGCAGATGTGGGCCGCGGCGGCAAACCGCTTAGCTGAGCGAGAGGGCGCGAGTGGCGACTAAGGCGTCAGAGCTTTTCGTTAGGATTTCCGCCGACATCAAAGGCTTCCAGAAATCCATGACCGTCGCGCAGTCGGCGGTCCGGGACCTCGGGAAGCAGATGACGAAGGCCGGAAAGGCGATGACCGCGGGGATCACCGTCCCCCTGGGCGCGCTCGCCGCGCTCACCGTCCGCTCCGCCACGCAGATGGACAGCCTCCGCCGCGCGCTGGATGCGGTGACGGGCAGCGCGGACGAGACAAACCGCCAACTCGAGCGGCTACGGGATCTCGCCAAGGCCCCGGGCCTCGGCTTCAGGGAGGCGATCGAGGGCAGCGTGCGGCTGCAAGCTGTGGGCTTCTCCGCTCAGTTCGCCGAGCGTGTGCTGCGTGAGTTCGCCAACGCGATCGCGCTCACAGGCGGCGGCGCGGAGGATCTGCGCAGTGTCCAGTTCCAGCTCACTCAGCTTGCCGCCAAGGGCCGCGTCCTCTCCGAGGACCTGAAGCCGATTCTGTCCTCCGCCCCGGTGCTCGGGAAGGTGCTGAATGAGGCGTTCGGCACGGTGGACCCGGAGCAGATCCAGAAGCTCGGACTCACGACGGAGGAATTCCTGAACATCCTGCTGGAGCACTTGGAGCGGCTGGACCGCGTCTCCGGCGGCGCGCGCACCTCGTTCGAGAACCTGGCCGACGCCTGGTTTCGCGCCTCGGCCGTAATTGGGGACAAGCTACTGCCCGCAGTGATTCCGCTGGTGGACGGGATCACCGAACTGCTCGGCAAGGTGCGCGAGATCAACCCCGACACCGTCCGCTTTGCCATCGCTATCGCCGCAATGGCCGCCGTGATGGGTCCAGCCGCGATCGCCCTGGGTAGCCTCGCCACCGCTGCCGCCGCGTTCAGCACTGCGCTCGGCGTGGGCCTGCTGCCCCTGATCGTCACCGGCGGCGCCGTGGTGGCCGCGCTCGGCATTCTCGGAGCCAAGTTCCTCGACAACAAGCTCGCGGCCCTGGAGGCGGCTGGCGCGGTCGAGCAATACAAGCAGAGCCTGGTCGGCCTGACGGAAGAGGAGCTCCGGCGGCGCAAGCTGGCGCTTGCCTTCCAGGCCGACGCGCTGCGCAGTCAGATCGCGGACACGCAGCCCTTCCGCACGATCCAGGGGAGCGCGGCCACCCTCGGGCAGTCGGTCCAGATCGTCAACAAGCAGTTCGTGGACCTCAACGCCGAACTGGACCGGGTGCTGCGGCAGTCCATGCAGATCGACGAGGCGCTCGCTCAGTTCGGAGACAAGACCAAGAACACCCTCTCCGCGGCGGCCGACGAGGCGGCGCGTCTTCGGGTGGAACTATCCCGACTATCCCGGCTCGGCGATGTCACCCCCTCCGTCGCGATCACCGAGGGCGGCCCCAGCGCCGTGGAGCGCATTATCGCCAACAACGAGCGCAGGCGTCGGGCGCAGGAGGAGCGCAGGCGGGAATTTGAAGGGCTCGGCGGCTCCCTGGAGACGATCCAGCTTCCCGCGCGCGCCGAAGCCGCCGCACCCGAGCAGGCCGGCGGATTCCTCTCGCAGATCAGCTCGCAGGTCGGCACGCAGATCATGGGGCTGGTGGCGAAGTTCGGCCCGCTGGCCGCCGTGGCCGCCGCACTGAAGCCCGCATTCGAGGGGCTGATGGAGGTGCTGCGCCCCGTGCTGGATACGCTGGCCGAACCGCTCAAGATCATCGGGCAGTTAATCGGCTCGCAGCTCGCACCGACGCTCAAGCTACTTGCTCCGCCACTGCGCCTGCTGGCGAAGATCGCATCCTACGTATCGGAGGCGTTCGGCCTGCTCGTGCGCGCCGTGGGTAAGGCGATCGACGCGCTGCCGTTCGTCTCCGCCAAGGGGATCATCAACGCCGGTCAGGAGATGATCGACGCGGCCCGCAGCGCCAGACGCGCACTGGAGGACACATCCGAAGGCGTCGAGGACATGGGCGAGGCGGTGGATGCGTTCACCGAGTCTGTCACCAACCAGGCGCGCATCGTCAACCTCAACCTTCTGCGCCTCCGCGCGTCCAACGCTGGCGGCGGCGGTGGGGGTGGGGGTTCCGGTGGCGGGGGCCGCCGCCCCCCTCTCGACATCCCGGGTGCGCGCCCGCCGCTGCCGGTGGACCCCGAGGGTCCTGGAGAGATCCCCCCGTTCATGCGCGAGCACGACTCGCCGCATTCCCGCCGGGGCGAGGTCAATATCGGCACGGTCAACATCCAGGCCGCGCCGGGCGACGATGGCGAGACACTGTGGCGGAAGTTCAGCCGGACCCTGAAGGAAAAGGTGGCCAGCGGTGAAGTCACCGAACTTCAGCTTGCGGTGAGGGCTCGCTGATGGCGTTCCTGAGCATCCCCGGATTCGCGGCGGTCCCGATCGCCCTGGACCGCGCCGAGCGCCTGGAGCCGGAAGTCGTGGGCGACCTCATGACCACCTTCTCGGGCAAGCAGCGCTCCGGCATCCGGGGGCGTGTGCGCGAGTGGCGATTCACCACCACGCCGCTGCCCCCCGCCGACGCGCGGGCGCTGTACTTCGCGCTCACGTCGCGGCCCACGATCACCGTGAGCGGCGATGCGCTGGACGGCGAGACGGTCACCTGCCGGGCGAGCGTGCAGGCGGAGAGCTACGTGCTGGCGGGCGGCGAGAAGCGCCGCGCCGTCACCTTCACCCTGCGCGAGGCCACGCCCCTCTCCCCGGTCCTGTTCACGTTCCAGCCGGGCGACCTCGGCTACACCTTCTCCCGCGCTTCGGCCGCCACCTACCGCAGCCAGGCGGGCCTCATCACCTCGGCCGCGTCCGGCACGCTGCGGGATTCGCACTACGCGCTCAACCCGGATTCGGAGCTCTACGAGCGCGCTACGCTGATCGAGCCCGAGCGCACCAACCTGATCCTCCACAGCGAGGACTTCAGTAACGCCGCGTGGTTCAAGTCGCCCGGGATCACCGTAAGCGCCAACTCGGTCACGGCCCCGGACGGCAACGCTGCGGCGGACACGCTGGCGAACGACGGCAGCGGGCCGAACAAGGCGATCTATCAGATATTCACGACCAACGCTTCGGCCGTCCGGTACTCCATCTCCGTCTGGCTCAAGGCCGGCACGCTGGACAAGGCGGCGATCGGCATACGCGACAACACGGCGGACAGTTGGACCGCGCAGACCGGCCGCGTCATCTCCGGCCCCGGTGAGGCGGCGGTGAGCTCCAGCGGGCGCATCGACATCACGGGGCTATCCACCACGGAGTGGACCCGCGTTGCGGTGTCGATGGACGAGGTGGCGACGGCGACGAACACGCTGCGCCTGATACTCTACCCCGGCGGCACCGACACCGCGACGGGCAATCTCTACGCGTGGGGCGCGCAGGCCGAGGCCGGGGCGTTCGCGACCTCGTATATCGCAACCACCTCCGCCACGGTCGCCCGCTCGGCCGACGCGCTTAAGTACGCCTTCACCGCCGCGCCGCAGGCGATGACGCTCTATGCCCGGTTCATCGAGCAGGGCACACTCCGGAGCGCCAACAGCGCACGCATCCTCCAGATCAGCGATTCGACCTCGGCGTCTACGAGCCGCCTGCTGATCCACGCGCCATCGGGCGACAGCTACTACCAGATCTACCACGGTGAGGCGGGCGGTCAGGTGACCAGCACGCTCGCCGCAGCGCCGGACCTGGGCGACCTCGTGGAGCTCCGCGGGATCCTCTACGCGGACGGCAGCGTCAGGCTGCACCAGTCGATCAACGGGGCGGCGGAGACGTCGAGCACGGCGTCCTCCGCCCTCGCCCTGGCCTCCGCGTGGGACGACGAGACGCTCAACCTGGGCGGCGTGGGATCCTCGTTCGTCGGCTCGGCGGCATTCACCCACGTGGCCGTCCTCAAGGGGGAGCGGACGCTCTCCGAGTGCCGCGGCGCGGCGGGGGTGCTGTAGATGCTCACGCTCAGCGACGCGCAGGAGGCGGTCCTCCAGGGGTCCGACTATCAGGTCATTGGGCGGCTCAAGGTCGCCAACGCCGACGGCACGATGATCGACTACTCGGATTGGCTGATCGAGGCCAGCGGGACGGACGACATCGACGCCTCGTGCGAGCGGGCGACGTTCACCCTGGCGCGGGAGGACGGGGATAGCGGGCTGCTCTCGCTCTCGCCCCTGATGGACGGCAGCACGCTCAACGTGGACGACTCGGGCGTCACCGCGCCGGCCCTCAACCTCGTGCGCGCGGTCACGTTCGAGACGGCGCAGATCCCGCTCGGGGCGGAGCCGACGGATGATGACTACGTCGAGGTGTTCCGGGGCGTCGTGGACCGCATCGAGTTCGCGGACAACGTCGTGCTCACCTGCCGCGATCAGGGCGGCATCCTCGAGGATTGGGCCATCGAGGCCGAGCGCGAGTACGAGGCGGGAACCGCGCTGGCCGACCTGCTGCAAGCGATCCTCACAGACAACGTGACGGGCGTCACGCTCACCGTGGAAGACGACGAGGGCGCGGGGCTGGAAGAAAAGTACGTGCAGTCGCGCGGCAAGGTGCTGCCGGTGCTCTCCGACCTCGCGGGCAAGGCGGGGCAGCGGGTGCGCTACCGCTACAACTCCTCGGGCGTCTCGGTGCTCACCCTGTTCACCCCGGAGCGCGACAGCCCCACCGCAACGTGGACGCTCGGGCCGGACGACTACGCGGCCGTGCGCCGGCTGGACATCGAGATCTACGACGTCCGGACGAAGTGCGTGGTCTACTACACCGACGCATCGACCGGCACGCGGGCGAGCGTCACCAGCGAGGCGCCCAGCACCCTGACGGACGAGTTCGGCGCTTACCGCGCCATCATCATCGAGGAGCCGTCCGACTCGATGATCCAGACCGAGACGCAGGCGCAGGCGTTCGCGGATTCGGTGCGGAAGGACCTGCAGGAGCCCTTCGCGAACCAGGAGGTCGAAACCTACTGGTCACCCCACATCCAGTTGTGGGACTACCTGGAGTTCAGCGCCAATAACGTCCACTACGACAGCACGCAGAACGGCGCCGTGGTTGCCCGCCGCTGGGTCTACAGCCGCGATCGGCACCGGCACTGGTTCCTGACCCGCGGTAAGCCCGCCGGGGCCTACAAGCGCCACCTACTGCGCGAGTTCGGGGGCGCACCGGCCGACCCGCCCGTGGTGGAGCCGCGCCCCTCGCAGTCGGGGTCCACCGGCACGCTCACACTGGCGATCGACGATCCGAGCAGCCGGGTGGAGGAGGTCTGGTTCAAATCGGTCGCCACGCC
>DASVBS010000022.1 GCA_036375715.1 Longimicrobiaceae bacterium
CCCGGTACGCCGCGATGGGATCCACAGCCGCACCATCCCTCGCGTCGGGTGAGCCGCGATCGATGGACACGGTCTCGGTCGATGTCCATCGCCCGTGTGGTTTGTCGCCTGGGGAGTCAGAGGCGGATCGGTCTCCGCCTCCCCACCCTGAACCCCAACCGACAAACCAGCATGGAACCTCCTAGCAAACCTCTGCCTGCCGTTCGGCGAGCGATCCGAGTCGCCATCACCCTGGCCGCGATCCTTGCCGCCTGTGAGCCGCTTCCTCCCGAGCCGGACCCCGATGGTGGACCAACTGTCCTGGACGTCGAGGAGTTCTGGCACATTCACCTGCTCACCTACGATGAGGACCTCACGCCTCAGCCCATGCACGGCGGCTCTGCTAGCCCGGCCGTCATAGTCGATCTCGGCGAAGCGGCGGTGGCCGAGCTGCCCAACGCCCAGGACGATCGGGCGACGGCCGAAGTCTACTCCAACCCCAACGGCACGCCGTATTGGGTATCCGCGGAATCACCCGCCGGCCCCTTCGCCCCGGATCAGCTCATCGGCTCGAAGACGCAGCTCTCCCAGTGGTGGCGGTTCCGCAAGGACGACCCGGACGCCAGCCTGTCGTTCGTGATCACGGCGGTCGAGCTGCAGCTCACGGACGCGAACCTCTCATTCCCCGACGACGTCTGCAGCTGGGGCGGGTTCGAGCCCGAGCCGGTGATCTTCGAGAAGTGCAAGGACATCATCACCGCCCGCGTCCAGGCGAACTACACCGCTTCGGTCGAGGATACTACGGTGCACGATCCTGACGTCCGCAGGATGATCCCCTTCTTCGCGACCGGCGGGACGGCCAGCCTGGTTGGCTTCGAGCGACACGTGAACCCCTTTGCCGGCCTTGGCCCTGGCTGGAACTCGTCGCCCGACCTCTTCCGCCTGGAGGATTTCGAGCTGACGATGCCCAGCACCGCCGATCAGCGCTGGATCTTCCGCCTGACCCACCCGATCCGGGTGGAGGTGCCCATCGATACCATAGCGATCGGTACCGAGTTCGACTTCAACGTAGAGGTGGAAGCCGTCGCCTGGTCGCGGCGGATCAACGAGTCATATGCTGCGGCTTTCTTTCGCGACCCCATCAACGTCGGGGCGTCGGCGGTCGAGTTCGAGGGGCTGACGCTGCTGCCGCCATCCGCCGATCCGCGCGAGCGGAAGACCGTCTTACAGCCCGCCCCCGCCTGCACGGTGGGGGGTGGAGGCGGGACGATCGAGTTCGAGCGCAGCAATTATTCGCAGCCGGAATGGCCGGGAGACATTGCCGTGATCGGCATTACCCGGACCGGAGGGACGGGGGAGGCGAGTGTCCTCTTCACCACCGAGTCAGGCACGGCGACCGCCGGCGCCGATTACGGCTCAGTGAGCACCCACGTCTGGTTCGGAGCGGGAGAGAGCGGGACGCGATACGTGAGCGTCCCCATCGTGGCGGACAGCCTGACAGAGGGTGACGAGACCGTACGCCTCATCCTTTCCGGCCCGTCGGGGTGCGGAAACGTTGGCTCGAGCGAGGCGGAGTTGACGATCGTCGACGATGACGTGGCGGCGCTTCCCAACCCGACCTATACCATCGGCGGCACGGTGACCGGGCTCGAGGGGAGCGGCCTGGTGCTCACCAACCTGTCCACGGACGATCTGCCCATCACCGCGAACGGCGGGTTCACCTTCGCCCGCGAGTATCCCAACGGGCACGTCTACCACATCGCCGTCGATCGCCAGCCGACCAATCCGGACCAGGAGTGCACCGTCGAGAACGATCGCGGCACGATCCAGGGAGCGGACGTCACCGACGTACTGGTCACCTGCCAAACGATCGAGAGTCCCGGCGGGCTCGACGGCTCCTTCGGCGAGTCGGGGAAGGTCACCCTTGACGTCGGTCGCACCGGTAGCCGGGGGGAGGCCACCGACCTGGCGCTCCAGGCGGATGGCCGGATCGTGGTGACCGGCGGAAATCGCCTTGCGCGCTACAATACGGACGGGACGCTGGACGCTACCTTCGCCAACGGAGGCGCGGCCACGGTCGACTTCTACGGGCGGAGCAACGATCAGATGCAGGGTGTTGCCATCGACGAGAGTGGGCGGATTCTGGTCGCGGGAACCTCCCGCGATGGTGTGACGAGCCCGGTCCAGGAGGATTTCGTCGCCGCGCGCTACCGTGCGGATGGCAGCCTCGACACCACCTTCGGCACGGATGGAGAGGTGGTGATCGATTTCCAGGAGCACGGCGATGCCGCCTACGACGTGCTCGTTCAAGCAGATGGGTCGATCGTCCTGACCGGAAGCGCCGCCACCGACCTCCTGGGGTTCGGCGTGTACCAGAGTGACTTCGCGGCGATTCGCCTCTCCGGCGACGGCGAGGTGGATGGTGGCTTCGGAGGGCAGGGGTACGCCAGCGCCAACGTGGGCGGTGATCTCGACCTCGGCTACGGTGCGGCGCTCCAGCCGGATGGCAAGATCCTGATCGCCGGCCGCGTGGCACCGAGCGGCGGCTCAGATCCGGATTTCGGTCTCGTCCGCTTCGAGGCGGACGGGTCGCTCGATACCAGCTTCGGCGACGACGGAATCCTCCGCGTGCGGAGCGACGAGTGGGACGAGGCCGCCGACGTTACGGTCCAGCCGGATGGCCGTATCCTGGTGGTGGGGTTCCAGGTGGTCGGAGGCCAGAAGACTCTGGTCATGGAGCGCTACCTTCCCGACGGGACCCCTGACGCGAGCTTCGGGAGCGGCGGACGGGTGACCGACGACGCCCTTTCCGCCGGTCGAGCCGTAGTCGCCCAAGCTGACGGATCCATCCTGGTCGGCGGTGAGCTGTGGGACGCCTCGGTGGACTTCGCGGTGGCCCGCTTCTCACCAGATGGAACGCTGGACGAGACCTTCGGCGAAGAAGGGGTGGTTCAGGTGGACTTCTTCGGCGAGACCGACTATCTCAACGCGATTGCCGTGCAGCCGGACGGCGCCATCCTCGCGGTGGGGTCGGTTGAGAACGGAGCGAGTACGCTGCTCGGGTTGGTGAGAATCCTGCAGTAGCGACAACGGAGCCTGTATTGTCGAGCTCCTCCGGGGGCGAGGGGTGCGGATTTCGGTCCGCGCCCCTCGTCTCTTTCGGCAGGAACTCTCCCGGCAGGCGTGCCTTCGAGCAAGCACCTCCCAGGCAAGTACCCTCCCAGACAATCGGCCGCTCTGGACAAGCAACTCTTCCGGGCAAGCACCTCCTGCCGGGCGGCTGCGTGGGCAAGCAACGCCTGGTGCGAGCGCTCGTGCAGCCAGCTGCCTGTAACGGGCAGGCACCCTGGTCCAGCTCCCTCAACGTGGAAGAGCGAAGGCCACATAGGCGTCTCCGGACTTCGTGCCCAGCTTGCCGCCCCCGGCGGCGACCACCACGTACTGGCGCCCGTTCACCATATAGGTCGCGGGTGTGGCATAGCCGGCCGCTGGTAGGGTGGTCTCCCACAGGATCTCTCCGGTCTCCCGGTCGACCGCGCGGAACTTCTCGTCCAGAGTGGCGGCGATGAAGAGCAGGCCGCCGGCGATCGCGATCGGTCCCCCGTATTGCTCGGTTCCGGTGGGCTGCACAGCCGGGTCGGTGACCGCCGGGTGCTCACCCAGCGGGATGCGCCACAGGTATTCGCCGGTGTTCAGGTCGATGGCGCTCAGCGTTCCCCAGGGCGGGCGGATCGCGGGAAGGCCGTCCGGATCCTGCCAGCGCTCGTAGCCACGGAAGCGGTACGGAGACGGGCTCTGTTGCCTCCGCGCCTGCCGCGGTGACTCCCCTTCCACCGCTTCCGCGACGACCGCGTCTGCGGAATCGCCGCGCAGGTATGCGATCACCGCGCGGATCTCGGCCTCGGGCAGGTTGCCGAAGGAGGGCATGAATCCCCGGCCGTCGTGGATTACCCCGCGGATCTCGCCCACGGAGAGGCGCTCGGCGACATCCTGCAACGAGGGCGTGCGGTCCCCGTCGCCCTGCCGATCCGCACCGTGGCAGCCGGCGCAGAACGCGGTGTAGACCTCACCTCCCGTGCGCGGCACGCTCGCACCAGGGGGGCGCCCTACCGGCTCCATCGCCGCAATCCACGGGACGTCGCTCGCGTTCACGTAGAGGATGCCGCGTTCCGGATCGACCGCGGCGCCGCCCCACTCTCCGCCCCCGTCGAAACCGGGCAGGATGATCGTTCCTTCCACGCTCGGTGGCGTGAAGAGAGTAGCCGGCCTACGCAGGGTCCTGAAGCGCGCGAGCACGGCCCCGTGCGCCTCGGGCGTGCGCCTGGTGAGGTCCTCCTCCGTCATCCCCTGCCGGGCGAAGGGGGCGGGCTTGAGCGGGAACGGCTGGGTGGGCCAGGCTTCCTCGCCGGCGAGCGGCGAGGGCGGGACCGGCCGTTCCTCGATCGGGAAGAGCGGTTCACCCGTGACACGGTCGAAAAGGAAGACGAACCCCTGTTTGCTGATCTGCGCCACCGCGTCCACCTGGGCGCCGTCGCGCGCGACCCGCAGGAGGTTCGGCGCGGCCGGAAGATCGCGGTCCCAGAGGTCGTGGTGGACCGCCTGAAAATGCCAGAGCCGTTCTCCCGTGGCCGCGTCGAGCGCCAGCAGGGAATTGGCGAAGAGGTTGGCGCCGCGCCGTCCGCCGCCCCAGAAATCCGGTGAGGCTGAGCCGGTCGGCGCATAGACAATTCCACGCTCGACGTCGACCGTCATTCCCGCCCAGGAGTTCGCCCCTCCGCGGCGGTAGGAAGGCTCCGCTTCGGGCCAGGTGTCCCGTCCGTACGCACCCGCCTCCGGGACGGTGCGGAAGACCCAGCGAACCTCGCCGGTTCGCGCGTCGAAGGCACGGATGTGCCCGGGAAGGGCACCCTCCCCCTCGGACACGCGGCTGCCGATGATGAGCAGATCCCGATAGATTACGCCCGGCGAGGTGGCGATCAGGGAGCCGCTGCCGTAGGGGTTCTCGTGGGGATCCGGCTCGTCCCGATCGACGCCGAGGCCCGCCGCGAGATCCACCCATCCCGAATCGCCGAAGGTGGGAATCGGCCGGCCGCTGCGGGCGTCGAGCGCATACAGCCGCCGGTTGGCGGCGACGAAGATTCTCCGTTCCTCCCCGTCCTCCCAGTAAGTGACACCGCGATTGGCGCCCCCGGGCTGACCCTTGCCGCCGGTGGGATCGAAACGCCACAGCTCTTCGCCGGTGTCCGCCCGCAGCGCGATCACGTCGAGCATCGGCGAGGTCGTGTACAGCACCCCGTCGACGATGATCGGGGTCGCCTGCATCTGTGTGCGTTCGCCGGCGTCGCCCGTGTGGTAGACCCAAGCGACCTCGAGCTCGTGCACGTTGTCACGGTTGATCTGCGCCAGCGGCGAGTAACGCGAATTGGCCGGGTCGCCGCCGGTGACCCTCCAGTCGACCTGGTCGTTTGCCGCGCCAACCGGAGGGGCCGCGCACCCGGCCAGCAGGAGGAAGAGCGGGAAGGAAAATCGTTGGTGCATGGCGAATGAGTTTGTCATCCCGAAGCGGCGCCCCCCTCATACCCCGGCGATCCGCCGCTTGTATTCCGACAGGGCAGCATCCAGCCGCTCGCGAGCGGTCGTATCCCCGGGAATGTTGTGGGACGGATGGATGTACAGCTTCACGCCGCGCGAGGCGAGGATCTCGGCAACCGTGGTGATGGTCATCCACACCACCGTAACGAAGGCCATGGTGGAGAGCGGCCCGACGCGATCGAAGTGATTCTGCACCTCGACGGAAGCGTCCACAGCCGGAACGCAGGTATCGATCACCACGTCGGCGAGGTCGAACACCGTCTGTCCGGACGAATGGCGCGTCGGTTTGTCACGGAACTCGGCCGCCGAGCCGGCCACCACCACCTTCATCCCCAGCTCCCTCGCCCGCAACGCAATGTCGATGTTCACGTTGTTGATCCCGGAGTGGGAGAAGATCCAGACGGTGTCACGAGGATCGAACTGGTAGGCCTTCATGATCGCCCGCCCGTACCCCTCCACCCGCTCCAGGAAGAGGAACTGGTGCACCCCCATCTCGCCGGTGATGTGGGTGAAGAAGGAGAGCGGGATCTCGATCATCGGGTGAAAGCCGACGAAGCCACCGATGCGAGGATACATCTCCTCTACCGGCAGGGTCGCATGCCCGCAGCCGAAGGTGTGTACCCAGCGACCGGCTTCGATGGAGCTCGCCATCACCTCGGCCGCGGAGCGAAGCGCGTCCATCTGGGTCTCTTCGATCCGGGTCATCACGCCCCGCGCGTTCTCCAGCCAGGTTCTGGCGAGCATCAGAGATCCTCGAATCTTCGGTGGATGAGGGTTCGACCCTGAAAAAGGCTTGCTGGATGAGATGGGGAAGAGGCGCTGACGGGCGCCCTTCCCGTCCGAGCCAGCCGGTCACGGGGCTGCCGCCGGCGCCACGGCAAGGGGCGCCGCACGGCGCAGCACCGCGCCGAAGAGCACCAGTTGCACCGCCAGCGCGGCCGGGACGATGAGGAGCGAGGCCGTCAGCCCCACCTGCTCACCGAGTACGCCCGCCACGTAGGGGAAGACCGAGCCACCGGTCAGGGCGATCACCAGCGCGATGCTGAACGCCGTGCCGGAGAGGGCTGCGTAGCGCTCGCCGACCATGCCCAGCATGACGGGGAAGCCGGCGCCGAGCCCGGCCCCGATCAGCCAGGTGCCGGTGGCGGCGAGCGACAGCGTAGGGGCGCTCAGCATCAGGGTCGAGCCGAGCAGCGAGGTGCCGATGGAGACTGGCATCACAATGCGGCCGGGCACGCGGCGGAAGATGGTGCCCAGCGCCAGGCGCGCGAGCATCATCCCGAACCAGAACAGCGAGAGGAACCACAACGCCCGTGTACCGGTGAGTCCCATCCGCTCCTGGTAATAGGTAGCGGTCCACCCACCCACGGTTACCTCGAGCCCGCTCTGCAGAAAGAGCACGAGCCCCATCAGCAGGAGCACCCTGTCCCTGGTGAGCCGCAGGCCCTCGCGGAGCGGCAAACCGTGCGTCTGCTTCGGACGGGGAAAGCGGATTGCCACTACGAGCAACGTCGGGAGCAACACGCACAGGCCCATCCCGGACACGAGCGTCTGATAGGAGAAGGAGTCCAGCAGCAGCCCCAGCGAGAACGGGACCCCGACCGCCCCGATGCCGAAAAAGATTCCCAACAGGCTGAGGCCGGCGGCGCGCCCTCCCTCGCTGATGTCGGCGACCAGGGCGTTGGCCCCGCCGTTCACGATCCCGCCGGCGAAGCCGACAAGCAGGATCGACACGCGCAGCCAGAGCAGGGAGGTAGCGAAAGCGATCCCTTCGAGCCCCAGGATCACCAGCGCGAGGTTGATGGCCAGCAGCCCTCGGTATCCGTGACGATCGGCGACCGGGCCAAATACCAGTGAGCCCAACATCACCCCGACGCTCATCAGCATCAGCAAGGATCCCGCGGCTGCGCGGTCGATCCCGAACTGCTCGATCAGCGACGGCAGGAGGGCACCGAGGCTGGTGAGCACGATGCCGAAGACCAGCATGCCCAGGCATGCGGCGGCGAATACGAGCGTCCGATTGTACATCTTCTCAGGCATCGGGGGTGAGGGCGCGGAGGGCGAGCTGCCCTGCACCATACAGGCCCGCATCTCCTCCCAGGGCGGAAACCTCGAAGCGCACCTGAGGGGTGCTGATCGGCTGCCCCCAGCGCAGCGACTCCTCGCGTATGCGTCCGAGGAGCGAGGCCGCGGGGCCGAACACCCCGCCACCGAAGATCACCACCTCGGGATCGAAGAGGCTCACCAGATTGGCCGCGGCCATTCCCCACAACTGCACGGCGTTCTCCACCACCTCGGTGGCTACGGGTTCCGCGGCCGCGTATGCCGTGAAAATCCCTTTGGTGGTGCTGAGGTCGCTGCCCACGGTGGCACGCCTTCCGCTACCCTGTCGCGCCAGGAGGTCCTGGGCGTAGCGCACCAGTCCCGGGCCGGACGCCTGGTACTCGAAGCAGCCGTACCCCTCGTACTCCGGACGACGCGGACGATCCAGCGCCATCCACCCGATCGCCCCCGCGATATCGCGCGCACCGCGCAGCACCTTTCCGTCTACGAGGATGCCGGCGCCGATCCCGGTGCCCACGGCAATGAAGATCGCGTTGCGGCAGCCGCGCGCGCTGCCGCGCCAGACCTCTCCCAGGATGCAGGCGGCGCGGTCGCTGTCCACACCCACGCGCACCACGCCGCCGACGACTTCGCGTACTTCGTCGAGCAAGGGATAGTCGTCCCACTCGGGAATGTTCGGGGCCCAGACCCGACCCGTGGCCGCATGGTAGATCCCCGGCACCGCTACGCCGGTCGCCCGGACGGGATCGGCGGCGGCCGCAGGCGAGTCCAGCAGGGAGAGCAGCCGTGTTCGCAGCAAGGCGCCGACTTCCGCGCCGCTGCGCCCGTCCAGAGGGGCAGTGTCATGCTCGAGTATTTCCCCACTTTCGGTGAAGAGGGCGAGGGCCAGCTTCGTTCCCCCCAGGTCGATTCCGATGACGGACATGATGGAAGGTCGGGCTGGAAGATGGCGAGGGAGGCACCGTCGGGAAGGCTCGCGAGGGGCCGCTACATAGTAGCTCAGAGCATGCGTTCCTTGCCAGAGATCTGCAGGAAAGCCAGCTTTTCACGGGGCTCGCCACTCGCCTCCACCCGCTCTTCCGTCTCCTTGTCGGTTTCGCACCCACCCGTCAGCTCGGAGTCGTCCCGGTGAACCGCTCCCCTCTCGTGCTCCCCGTGCTGGTGTCGGTGCTATGTAGCCCTGCCGTCGGCTTCTCCCAGGCAGGCGTTGCCTCCCAAGTCGTGCGGGTGAACCAGGTGGGCTACCTGCCGGATGCACCCAAGGTGGCGGTGGTCTGCGTGCTCGATCCGGCGTCGGCCGTCCACAGCTTCACCGTGGTCGACGAGGCTGGAGAGAGGGTCTTCGGGCCCGAGCGGGTGCGGGCCGACCGACCCTTCGGTCCCTGCGTGCGGACTTACCGCCTCGAATTCACCCGACTTCGCGGTCCGGGGCGCTTCCGCGTGATCGCGGGCGGGGTCTCATCGCCGCTCTTCCGCATCGGTCCGGACGTCTATGCCGGCGCGGCCGATACGCTGCTCCACTACATGCGACAGCAGCGATCCGGGTTCAACCCGCTCTTTCGGGTGCCGGTGCACACGCGCACCGACGCGATCCTCGTCGACCATCCAAGGGAGGGCACCTTCATTCCCGTAGCCGGTGGATGGGCGGACGCCGCTGACTATCTCCAGTACGTCACCACCAGCGCAAACGCCACCTTCGTGATGTTGATGGCGCAGCGGGATCACGGCGAGGCCTTCGCGGACGCGTATGACGCAAATGGTCTCCCAGGAGCGAACGGCCTCAGCGATGCGCTGGACGAGGCACGCCACGGCCTGGAGTGGCTGGTGAAGATGTTCCCCGGCGATTCACTGCTGCTCAACCAGCTCGGCGACGATCGCGACCACGCCTTCCTCGACCTGCCGCCAACCGATTCCTCGGACTACGGATGGGGAAAAGGACGCTTCCGTCCCGTGTATCCGTGCACGGGGCGCCCACAGGGGATCGTGAGCGCGAAAAACCGCTCGAACGGCTATGCTTCCACCGCGGGGAAGTACGCTTCCGCGATGGCGCTCGGCGCACAGCTCTTCGCCGAAGAGGACCCGGCCTTCGCGGAGCTGCTCGGCCGCAAGGCCCGCGCGGCCTACGAGCTGGGCCGGAAACATCCTGGCGTGTGCCAGACAGCGCCGGGTGGTGCGCCGTACTTCTATGAGGAAGACAACTGGGTCGACGATATGGAGCTGGGGGCCGCCCAGCTATATGCCCTGACCCGGGAGGCGAGGTATCTCCGCGAGGCCCGCGAGTACGCCGCGCAGGAACCAGTCACCCCATGGATGGGTGCGGACACGGCCAACCACTACCAGTGGTATCCCTGGCACAACAACGGGCACCACGAGATCTGGCGACTCGGGGACGAGGAGACGCGCCGCGAGATGGCGGAATACTACCGGCGTGGATTGCAAGCGGTGGCGGACCGCGCGGGCAACGGGTTCCGCGTGGGGATCCCCTTCATCTGGTGCTCGAACAACCTGATGGCGTCATACGCCACCCAGGCGTACCTCTATCGCCGGATGACTGGCGACGAGCGTTTCCGGGAATACGAGCAGGCCGCCCTCGACTGGCTGTTCGGTACCAACCCCTGGGGCGTATCGATGATCGTCGGCTTTCCCGCCTCGGCGAACAGCCCGCGCGACCCCCATTCGGTGGTGGCGCGCGAGCTGGGTGTACAGACCCAGCTCGGAGGGATGGTGGATGGACCGGTCTACCGCAGCATCTTCGAGAACCTGCGCGGCATCACCCTCTTCGAGGAGGATGAGTACGCGCCATTCAATACGAGCTCCGTGGTCTACCACGACGACTTCGGGGACTACTCCACCAACGAACCGATCATGGACGGGACCGCAAACTTGACGTATCTGTTGGCGGCGATGGCGGGGGGCTAATTGCGAATTACGAATTACGAATTACGAGATACACGATTTTGAATTTTGAATGGGATGTACCTCCCGCAACCTCTGCGGCTTGCCGTTAATTCGTAATTCGTAATTCGTAATTCGTAATTCGTAATTCTCACCCGCTCCCTCTCTTTACAAACTCCGTCCTGGTCTCTTCGCTCTCCGCATACCCGTAGCGGATCGCCTTCGCCCGTACGGTCACGCTCTCGTTGATGACGAACGGGCCCGTATACAGCTTCCAGCGGGCGTTTTCCCCTTCCTCGAGGGTATAGCCGACCGACGAGCCCTGGGTGGGGGCGTAGATCTCCACCACGGTCGATCCGCTGAACTCGATCCTCGGGACGCGCTCGATGTTCTGCCAGTTCGGGTCTCCGCGCTCGAGGATGATCGGGGGCGCGGTGGTCGGTTGGACGCCGCCAGGCCACATACGGTCGATCATCTCCGCCTCGTTGATCAACCCCTGGTCGTCGATCCGCTCCATCCAGTCCTCTACCGCGGCCCGCATGCGCGCCAGCGTCTCCCGATAGGCCGGGTCCGAGGCGAGGTTGTGCACCTGGTGCGGGTCGATCTGGGTGTCGTACAGCTCCTCCGCGGGCCGCGAGTTCTGCCACCAGAGGGCGGCGGGTCCGGAGAGCTTCCCATCCCGATAGAGCCGGTGCAGCTCCTGCATGATCGGGCTGTTGTTGCGATAGGGGACGTGGCCGACGTAGGGCAGCTCCGGTTGAAAGTTGCGGATATAGAGGAACCGCTCGTCCCGCGCGGACCTCCTCATGTCGTACTCGATGTCCATCCGGTCGCGCGCGGCGAAGACGTATTCCGGCGCCGGCTCCGCTTCGGGGCCCAGGAGGATGCGGCCCTGCATGTGGACCGGAACGGTCGCCCCCGCCAGGGAGAGCACAGTAGGCGCGAGGTCGATGAAGCTGACCAGCTCGTCGTTCACCGTCCCCGGCTCGAAGGGCGGGGACAGGGCTTCGGGCCAGCGAACCATCAGGATCGACCGCAGGCCGGAGTCGTAGAGCGAGCGCTTGCCACGCGGCAGGCCGTCTCCGTGATCGCTCCAGAAGAACACGATCGTCTCGTCTGCGAGCCCGTCCTCCTCTAGCTGCTGGAGGATCTCGCCGACCCTGCGATCCATGGCCGCGATGTTGTCGTACCACTGGGCCAGCGCCTCGCGAATCGCGGGCGTGTCGGGATAGTACGGCGGGACGACGACGTCGGCCGGGTCCGTCACCGGCCGTCGGCCCTTCAGCGCGTCCGCGAAGATCTGTGACTCGTGCGTCACGGTGATGTTGAACACCGCGAAGAACGGCTGGTCAGGGTCGGGCCGGTTTCGCCAGTGGGCCTGTGGGCTCACCTCGTCCCAGATGGTGAACGGATTGCCGAACTGGTAATCGGTCTTGACTGCGTTGGTGGTGTAGTAGCCCGCCGCGCGCAGGTACTCCGGGAAGGCCTTGACGTAGAAGGGCGGCACCGCCAGGTACGGCCCGGGAAGGTCCTCCACGCGGTCCTCCGTCGTGCGCATGTGCTGCGCGCCGATCGCGTTCTGATACATCCCGGTGATGATCGCCGCGCGGCTCGGCGCGCACACCGGGGCAGTGGTAAACGCGTTGGTGTAGATCATCCCCTCGCTCGCCAGGCGGTCGAGGTTGGGGGTGCGCGCCACCGGGTCGCCGTACGCGCCGATCCGCGGGCTCAGGTCCTCCGTTGAGATCCACAGGATGTTGGGACGCTTGACCTCCTGCGCCTGCGCCGTGAGCGGCGCGTGGAGGAGGGGGGCGGCGAGCAGCGCGAGGAGCCGGAGGCCGCGGCGGCTAGGCAAGGAGACAAGGAGACGGCTGGACAAGGAGACCAGGAGACAAGGAGACACGGAGATGAAGTGAACGGGTGAACGCGGGTGACAAGGTGACAAGGCGAGCGGCGGCTCACAACCCTTCTGGCGGAAGCTCGCGGAGCAAGGTCTTCTGCTAGACCGCGAACGCGCTCGCTCTTCCATCGGGCAGGTCTCACTCCAGGGCATCGAGCACCTCCAAGTTCGGGGTGCTCTAGTTTGCGCTGTGTGTTACCTATGTGTCCGGTTTAAACTGTTACCTATGTGGCCGGTCTGTACCCTCACCGTCCCCGGCCCCCCCACCGTCCGCCGGCGCCCCTCACCGCCCCCCGCTCCCCGCCACCGCAGTCTCAACGGCCTCCCGAACCACCTCCCTCCACCCCTTCGTCGCCCGGCCAATGAGCCGTCGCAGGTCGCCGCTGTCGGTGTAGAGCTCGCCGCGGGCGAGGGCCCGGTCGGAGTCGGCCAGGGCGCGCGCGGCGGGCTCCGGGAGGCCGAAGCCGACCAGGGCGCGCACGTACTCCTCCTCGGGGAGGTCGCGGTATTCGACCGTGCGCTTACTGGCCCGGGAGATCTCCTCGGCCAGTTCGGCCATGGTGAAGGCCTCGTCGCCGCCGAGCTCGTAGACCTTGCCTTCGTGTCCGCTGCCCCGGATCACCGCCGCCGCGGCCGCGGCGTAGTCGCGCCTGGTAGCGGCGCTCACCCGCCCCTCGCCGGCGCTGCCGAGCAGCACCCCATGCTCGAGCGCGGGAGCCAGGTTCTCCGTGTAGTTCTCGATGTACCAACTATTGCGCAGGAAGGTGTACGGGATTCCGGATTCGCGAATCGCCTCCTCCGTCCCGGCGTGCTCGACGGCGAGCTGCATCGTGCTGCGGTCCGCCCGGAGGATGCTCGTGTACGCCAGCAAGCCGACGCCCGCGGCGCGCGCCGCGTCGATTACGTTGCGATGCTGAGCGAGCCGCTGCCCGACTTCGTTGGCTGAGACCAGGAGCAGGCGGTCCACTCCCGCCAGCGCGGCGGAGAGCGACTCCGGCTCCGTGTAGTCCGCACGCCGCACCTCGACTCCACGCTCCCGCAGCGACTCGGCCCGATCCGGGGAGCGGGCGAGGCCGACAATATCGCTCGCGGAAACCCCGCTGGCGAGCAGCTCTTCGACCACCAGGCGACCCAGGTGCCCGGTGACTCCGGTGATAGCGATCATCGTCTCTCCTCTATCTGAGTGATGGTATTCAAGCGGTGGCGTCTACGTGGCGCAGTGTCGGCCAGCTACCTGTGGCCCGGGGTGCCGGGTCGGGTCTGCTCACGCCTACGGACGCGCAGCGCCTGCGTGGGCTCACTCGATGTGCTAACACATACCTGTGAAGAAGCGGTCACTGCACCTGTCGCACGCGCCCGAGCAGGTCGATCAGCGTGCGCAACTCGCCTCTATCCAGGTGCGCGAACTGGCGACAATGGATCTCCAGGATCAGCTCGTCGAGCTGATCGAGTAGCCGAAGCCCCTCGTCGGTGATCCGTGTGGTCACGAAGCGGCGGTCCTCGCTGCTTCGCTCGCGCGCGATCCACCCGGCCGCCTCCATGCGGTCGAGCAGGCGGGTCGCGTCGGGCACACGCGCGATCATCCGCTCCATCACCTCGCTGCGGCAGAGTCCGGACCCCCCAGCCCCACGCAGGATCCGCAGCACGTTGTACTGGGTGGGGGTGACTCCGTAGGGCTTCAGCGCCTCGGCCAGCGCATGCTCCAGCACCGCCCAGGTACGGCCGAGGCTGAGATACGCCTCCTGCTCGGGGCTGGCAAAGGGCTTCTTCTGCTTGATCTCCTCACGAAGTCCGGGATTCATGGACCCCATGTTATGTGTTGCAACACACGATGTCAAGTGAACAAGCTCGGGCGTAGAGGCCGTCCGGTTCCCGCCCAGCCTGCCAGCAGCCTTACTCCACCGGCTCGAGCCGCACCACGCGCGTGAGGCTGTTGTCGCGGCGCCCGTCCAGGGCGACGTAGATCGTCCCGTCGGGAGCCTGCCGGATGTCCCGCACTCGCCCGATCCCCCAGAGCAGGGCGGGGCGCTCGAGCCGCTCCACCTGGATGCCGCTTTCCGACTCGGTCAGCTCCAGACGCGCGATCTGCCGACCGTCCAGCCCGCCGACGAAGAAGTCGCCCCGCCACTCCGGGAAGCGGTCGCCGGTGTATTGCATCAACCCGGACGGAGCAATGGACGGGGTCCAGAACTGGATCGGCTGCTCCATCCCCTCGCGCTCGCGCGCCTCGTGGATGCGTATGCCACCGTACTGCACGCCGTAGGTGATTACCGGCCAGCCATAGTTGCGTCCGGGCTGGACCAGGTTCAGCTCGTCTCCACCCTGCGCACCGTGTTCGGTTGTCCAGACCCGCCCCTGCTGATCGATGACGAGCCCCTGCAGGTTCCGATGACCGTAGCTCCAGATCTCCGGGAGAGCGCCCTCCTGGTTCACGAATGGGTTGTCCCGCGGCACGCTGCCGTCGTCCTGCAGCCGCAGCACCTTGCCCTGGTGCGTATCCAGGCGCTGCGCGGGGTGCTCCTCGCGCGGCCCCCCGAGCGGGTTCGCCGCCCGGTCGCCGACCGTCACAAAGAGGTGTCCGTCCGGATGAAAAGCCAGGCGCGACCCGTAGTGCGCTCCGCCTTCACTCCAGGCCTCAGCCACGAAGATGTCCTCGAGCTCGCTCAGCTGCGTTCCATCGAAGCGTGCACGCGCGACCGCCGTCGTCGATCGCTGGCCGTCGGGAGAGGGCTTCGAATAGGTGAAGTAGAGCAGGCGATTGTTGGCAAAGTCAGGATGGGGGAGTACCTCCAGCAGTCCGCCCTGTCCCTCCGCCCGCACCTCGGGCGTTCCTGGAATGGGGTCGGGGAGCAGCGTGCCGTTCCGGATGACCCGCAGCCGCCCGGGTTTCTCGGTCACCAGCACGTCTCCCTCCGGTAGAAATGCGATCGACCACGGCTGGTCGAGGCCCTCGGCCACGGTTACCACGCGGAAGGTGTGCAGCTCGGAGCGCACCACCAGCGGCTCGTCCAGATTGAGCTGTACGCCGGTCTGCGCCTGAACCTCCGTGAGAGCGGGACCACCAACCCCCCCTCCAATGACCGTGACTACCGCAAACGCCGCCGCGATCCGCCTGCTCCCCCGTCGGCACCATCCGCTGACAACGCCCGCCATGGGACACGTATGCGACGTCGACATCGTTCCTCCCGAATGTGCGCTCGTGAGCTCAGGTGAGTCGGAATGTGCGGTCGCGAGATTCAGGTCATCTCAGGTAAGGACTTCGCGGCAGAACTCGACGCACTTCTTGACCTCCTCGATCGCGTTCGAGCCGGCGGGAATCTCGTACTCCAGCTCGATGTCGCAGTTGATCGGGTAACCCGCGCGCTGCACCAGACGGAGGACATCCGCGATCGGGGTGCTCCCCTGACCCCAGGGCAGGTTGTCACCACTCTGCCCCGGCGCCGGAGGCGCCGCCTTGTCCTTCATGTGCATGCTGGTAATGCGGTCGTGGAGTCGCTCGATCTCCGGGAGCGGAGAACGTCCAGTGAAGCCGTAGTAGTGTCCGAAGTCGAGGTTCAGGCTCACTCCCGGTGAGATCGCCAGGAAGTGGTCGAAGCCGGGGAAGTCGGGATCGCTCGGCTGGCCGTGGTTGTGCATGGCGGCGGTCAGGCCGTGGCGCGCGGCCACCGGCCCCTGTACCCGGCATGCCTCCTCCCCGATCTCGTTCGTCACGCCGCGCGCCCCCAGCGCAGCCGCCGCGCGGTAGGCGAACTCGGCAGCGTGCGGATCGCTTCCGGGGGCGAACTTCGCCAGGTGGATGGTGACTCCCGCGTCGTTGTACATCCTGCGGAGGGCCGCGAGCTTCTCCATTGGAGGCGAGGCGTACCATCGCCGCAGCTCCTCCTCGTGGGCTTCACGGGCTCGCAACGCGGCTTCCCGCTCGTCCGGATCCGACATGCGCTCGATCGCGCGCTGCGGCGGAGCATCGGTGGTAGGTGCGCCGAGATATTCCAGAATGGGATCCCCCATGAGCTCGGTGGAGCTGATCCCGCATTCCACCAGGTAGCCGAGAAGCTGCTCCGCACTGCTGGGAAGAGAGCGGAAGCTGTAGGTAATCGCGCCGATCTGGACGCCCCCGAACTTCGAATCGGGACCCGATCCCCAGAGGAACGCCGAGCCTCGCGGTGCGCGGGAGATCGCCGTCGGCCCAGCGACCGCTCCGGCGGCCATGGTACCGAGGAACTCGCGGCGGGAAACGGATTGGGTGGAGGCGCTGTCGGGGTGGTCGTGCTGGCTCATCGTCGGGCTCCTGCCGGGTAGGACGGGGGAGGGTGCAGGACCGAAATCGGTGTAGTGCCACGCTAACGCGCCTCGGGTGGGGCGGCAAGAAGGTTGCGGCCCGCGTCCGGCGCGCCCGTGCGCGTTATCCCACATCGACATTCCACATCCACCACGAGCAGACCCACACGATGCGGCGACGCTATCACCAAGCTCCCTCCGGATCTCGTCACGTCTGGCTGGCCGCCACAGCATGCCTCTTCGCTCTTCTCGGGTCCGCCTGCTCGGAAGGCGGGGCTCCCTCGAATGAGGCGAATCAGGCTGCCTCGGAAGAGTGCGATCCCGAAGACGCACGGGCTCTTCTGACGGAACTGGGGACCCGGGCCCAGCGCGTGCCCCTGCTCGCGCCGGACAGCATCCTCCAACCGGCACTCCGGGAGGCATACGACTCGTTGGTCACGCCCGAGCTGCTCGATCGCTGGCTGAGTGCCCCCATAGAGGCCCCCGGCCGCGAGACCTCCAGCCCCTGGCCCGAGCGGATGGAGATCGACTCGGTGGTGGCGGCGGAGGACGGCTCCTGCCGCGTCTATGGCACGCTCGTCTATGTCACCAGCACGGAGGCGGCGACCGGCGGGGAGGTGGGTCGTCGCACGGTCGTCGCCCGGGTAGTCGGAGGGGAGACCCATCGCGTCGCCGAGCTCCAGTTGGGTGCATTCGGAGGCGAGCCGGATCCGGACGGCTCCACCGCGGCGGCAGCCGTAGGGGATCCCGAGGGTCGCGATCCCGCTGCGGTGATCCGGCGCTACTACGAGGCCGTGAACGCCGGCGACTACCAGGCGGCGTATGCTCTGTGGGGCGACAGCGGTCGCTCGAGCGGTCAGAGCTTCGAGGAGTTCGCCGCGGGCTACTCCGACACCGAGAGTGTGCAGGTGGAGATCGGCGAGCCGGGCAGGGTCGAAGCGGCGGCGGGATCCCGCTACATTCGCATCCCCGTGGTCCTGCGCGCCCGGCTGAAGAGCGGCGAGGAGCAACGCTTTGAGGGTACCTACACGCTCCGTCGCGCCGTCGTGGACGGTGCGACGGAGGCGCAACGTCGCTGGCACATCGACTCGGCGGAGCTGAGGGAAACCAGCTGACAAAACCACCCATGCCAACCCGACCCGGACACCCCCGGCCGCTGCTCGGGCACATCACGCGCTTTGGCCGCATCACGCCGTTCCTTCTCGCCACCGCCGGCCTCTTGGTCGCCGCGCGAGCGAACGCGCAGCCCGGACCTGAGCCCGTCGATCCCACCGGCGAGGAGGTGGTGATCCGCCCGGTGGAGAGCGACCTGTTGAGGAAGCCGTGGGTCTCCCTGAGCGCCAGTAGCGGCGCCGGCTCGGTAAGGGCGGCGAGGGACGGGAATCTGGAGACGGCGTGGTTGCCGCAGGGAAGCAGTGCACGAGAGTGGCTACAGGTCGACCTGGGCGGCGCGTACGACAATCTCCGAAAGGTGGAAGTCGTCTTCCCCGATCCAAAGGGGATCTATCGCTATCGGATCGAGGCGTCGAGCGACGGCGAGCAATGGGAGACGATCGCGGATCGGAGCCGCGCCGAGCGGCCGTCACGCGGCGGGGTGCACCTCTTCACCCGACCCGAAACCAGGTACCTGCGGGTCCACTTCGTGGAAGCGCCCCGCGAGGCTCGCCCCGGAGTGGCCGAGCTACGAGTCTTCAACTACCTCCGCGACGACCTCGTTCTCGGGGCGGATCTCTCCTTCGCGGACGACTACGCAGATCGGAACTACTACGTTCGCCCCGACCCCTCCCTGCAGAACGTGGGAGCGGGCCCTCACCTCCTCGACGTGGCTCGAGACCGCGGGATGGAGTTCATTCGTCTGCGGGTCTTCAACGAGCCGCGCAACGAGCGCACAGGCGAGCCACGCACGCCGCCCCGTCAGGGCCCGGAGCGTACACTCGAGGTGGCCCGCTGGGTGAAGGAGAGGGGAATGCAGCTCGGCATCGACTTCCACTACGCCGATTCGTGGGCGGACCCGGGGAAGCAGCCCAAGCCGCGCGCCTGGGCGAAGCTGGAGTTCGATGAGCTGGTCGCGGCGCTGCACGACTTCACCTACTCGTACGTCCGCCGTCTGGTCGAGCAGGGGACCGTTCCAGACAAGGTTGCCGTCGGGAACGAGATCATCAACGGCTTCCTCTGGGGCAGTGAGAGCAACCCCATCATTGCCGCTGCCGGTCCGGACGCGACCGTGAACCCGCCGTACTTTCGGGACCAAGCGGAGATCTATCGGTCACAGCCTGGCGGGAGGCTGCTGTGGCAGTACTGGGGATCCGACGACCCCGAGAAGCGTCGCCTCTACGACGAGGCCTGGGACCGCTTTGCAACCCTGATCGCCGCCGGCATCGCCGCCGTGCGGGAGGCGTCGCCCCGGACGAAGGTGGAGCTGCACACGATCGTCGGGAGCGGGCAAGGGGAGCGCTCCGGTCTGGAGAAGACGATGGAGTTCTGGCGCCAGCTCCTCTCCCGGGTCAAGGCTCGCGGGCAGGAGCCGGACGTGCTCGCCATCTCCTACTATCCCGAGTGGCACGGGACGGTGGAGCAGCTCGACGTCAACCTGCACACCATCGCCACCGCCTTCCCGCAGTACCCCGTCAACATCGCGGAGACCGCCTATCCCGCCTCCGGCGACATCCCCCAGCCAAACTCCGTCTTCCCCCGGACCGTGCAGGGGCAGGCCGATGCGATCCAGAGAGTCTTCCAGGCGGCGAACGACGTCGTGGACAATCGCGGCGTCGGCGTCCTCCTCTGGGAGCCTGCCAGCTTCCAGGCGATGTTCCGGCCGGTCCCTGGCATGGAGAGCTACTACGAACCGCTTCCTTCGATCGACGTCTTCAACCGCAGCCACGCCCGCGAGATCGTCGAGAGCCGGCTATACCTGACCGTCCCGGCCGGAGCGCCGCTCGAGCTTCCCCGCAAGGTGGATCGGTTGATCACCGCCACGGGGCAGATCGACGAGATTCCGGTCACCTGGGAGCCGGTAGCGCCGGAGGCAACCAGCGCCCCCGGAGAGCTGTCCGTCACCGGCTCGACCGAAGCCGGACCGGTTCAGGCGTTCGTCACGGTGGTGGCTTCGTAGCGCTCGCACGAGGCGTCGCACGCTTGATCCGGCCAGGGCGGGGAGATACTTTGGTCCCCGCGGCAAGCCGGTCGTCGCACGCCTTCCCTTTTCCGCTTCCCGCTCCGCACCTTCAGGAGAGCTCGCATGGGCAAACCGGCGGCACGAATGTCCGACCAGGTCCTCCAGTCCGCGCCGCACTGCCACGCCCCGATCCATCCGCCCGCGCCCACGCCCACTCCGGCACCGCACCCGGCGCTGCCACTGCCGATCATCAAGGGCCAGCCGAACGTTTTGATCGGAGGCCTTCCTGCCGCGCGTGTGAGCGATATGACCGCACCGTGCGTGCTTCCTACCTGTGTTCCGGCGGGACCGGGGGTCATCTCACTGGGTTCTACCACCGTGCTCATCGGCGGCCTTCCGGCTGGGAGGGTAGGCGACATGACCACCCACGCCAGCTGCGTCGCGCCCATCCCGTCTCCGGTCGGTCAGATCATGCCTCCTGGCTGCCCCACCGTTCTGATCGGGGGCTGAGGTCCTTGCGGCTCCATCATTTCGAATCGCTCCGCCCGCTCTGCCCCACGTGCCGCAACACAGATGGTAGCGGGGCCCCGCTGCGCATCGCCCAGGTCGCGCACGAGCAGGAGAATCAGATCCTCCAGGGCATCCTGCACTGCTCCAATCCGCAATGTCAGCGTGAATACCCGGTCATCGACGGGATTCCGCTGCTGCTGGGGGACCTGCGTCGCTTTGTCGCGGACAATGCCCCGCGTCTGCTGACCCGTACCGACCTGCACCCCGATCTGGAAAGCCTCATCGGCGATTGCCTCGGGCCAGGGTCCGATTTCGATGGCTCCCGTCAGCAGGTGAGCTCCTATTGCTGGGAGCACTACGGGGATTTCGACACGGGGCTGGAGACCGACTCAGCGAGGCGGGGGACCCTGCTCGCCGCGCTGAAGCTCGGACTGGAGATCGCGGATGCCCTTCCGGACGGCCCGGTCCTCGACCTGGGGTGTGGACCGGGTCGGTCGACTTTCGAGCTGGCGCGGCGCACCGGTCGCGCGGTCCTTGGGGTCGATCTGCACCTTCCCATGCTCCGGTTCGCCAGCCGCCTGCTGACAACCGGAACCGCGAGCTATAGCCTGCGACGGGTGGGATTGGTCTACGAGCGGCGGGAATTTCCGGTAGACCTTCCCGGCGCCGAGAGAGTCGATTTCTGGGCCTGCGACGCGGCCGCCCTTCCGTTCGAAGCGGGCACTTTCGCCGCCGCGACCGCCCTCAACCTGCTCGACTGCGTCTACTCCCCGCAGACCATGCTCGCCTCGCTCGCCTCCGTGCTGCGTCCGGGCGCCCCCGCGGTTCTTACGACGCCGTACGACTGGTCCCCGGGAGCGACCCCCATCGAGGCCTGGATCGGGGGCCACTCGCAGCGGGGTCCGCTGGCCGGGTCGAGCGACGCAACCTTGCGGGCGCTCCTCGGTGAGCCAGAGGGCGAGTCGGCACTTCCGCTGCGGCTGGTCGCCGAGCGCGAGGGGGTCCCCTGGCGGGTCCGCCTGCACGATAGAGCGTTCATGGAGTACCGTCTGCACCTCCTGGTCGCCCGCCGCCAGGATGATCCGGACGGGTGATCACGATCTCGGCTGCGACCTCCAACCTCCCCGGCCATGAGCATTTCGTTCCTTCGCAACCCGATCGTATCGCTTCTGCTGCTGGCCTGTTCGGCCGTCACCGCTACCGCCTCTGCTTCCGCGCAGGAGCCCTCGGGCCCCAGCGACGCCGAGCTGCTGGCGATGTACGAGGAGCTTCGCGTGGCGGACGTAGTGGACGGGATGGACATGGTGGGACTCAGAGGGGTGGGCCTCGTCGACCGGAAGATCCAGCCCCTCTGGCGCGACACCGATTCTCTGACCCACCAGATCCGCGGCATCGCGGTAACCGTCCGCTACGTACCGCACAACCGGGTGGTCCCCAATCCCATCCCGGAGGACGAGTTCTCCGCCTGGGAAGGAAGCTGGTACAACGAGATCTCGCCGGAACCTTTCGTCCCGCTGCTGAAGGAGGGGAGCGTGGTGGTGATCGACGCGAGCGGAAACGGCGACACGGGCACGGTGGGCTCCTTCAACTCCCTGGACTGGGTGGCGCGGGGCGCTGTGGGCATCGTGACCACCGGCAGCGTGCGGGACACGGACGAGGTGATCAAGCAGCGGATCCCGGTCTACCTGGATCCGCTGCAGCGCGGCCGGGGGATTCGGCCGGGCCGCAATATGGTGGAATCGGTGAACGAACCGGTGGAGATCGGCGGCGCGCTGGTGCGGCCCGGCGACGTGATCGTGGCAGACGGGGACGGGGTGGTGGTCGTGCCGCGGGAGTACGCGGTGGAGGTCGCCCGTCGCGCGCGGGCGGTCCTGCAGGCGGACATGGCCGGGCGCCGATCACTCTACGAGCGGCTGGGCCGTCCGCTGGATGAGACGGTGCAGTAGGGAGGGCACGTCGGGGCGTAGAAGACGCGGATGCGCTCTGTTGATGCTAAATATCGTGGGCGACAGGAGTTAGGACTTAGGAGTTAAAAGTTAGGAGTTGGAAATTCGGAGTTGGGCGCTCACCTGTTCGCTCACTCGACCGCCGCCGCGACGTGATCGACAACCCGGTCTGGACGGATGGAGGTACTGCGCAGCAGCTCTTCGCGGAACTTGCCGGTGCGCACGAGCACGGCCCGCATGCCGGCGGCCTGCGCTCCGCCGATGTCGGCTTCGAGGTCGTCGCCGACCACCGTCACGCGTTCCGGGCTCACCCCCATCGACGCGGCCGCCAGGTGAAAGAACTCGCGGGAGGGTTTTCCCACCACCAGCGCCTCGAGCGAGGCTGCGTACTCCAGCGCGGCCACGAAGGGGCCCGCGTCGAGGGCGAGGCCGTCGGGGCGGCGCCAGTACCGGTTCTTCTGCAGCGCGACCAGGCGCGCGCCACCGAGCAGGTGCCTGAAGGCCTGGTTCAGCGCCTCGAAGCTCCAGGCTTCACCGAGATCGCCGACGACCACCGCCGCGGGCTCGTCGTCGGTGATCTCGAGATCACGGAAATCTTCGTGCGTGGGGGCGGGAACGAAGAGCGCGACGCGGTGCAGGCCGGCCCGACGCAACCAGCTCGCCGCGGCGCGTGGCGCAGTGAAGATCTCCTCCGCTTCGATGGGGAAGCCCATCCGGCGGAGGCGCTCGGCCAACTCGCGGCGGGCGAAGCGCGTCGTGTTGGTGAGATAGCGCCGTGGTATCTCCCGCTCGACGAGGTGGTGAACGGCCTCGAGCGCGCCCGGAAGCGCTTCGTCCCCCAGATAGAGGGTGCCGTCGAGGTCGAGCAGGTAGCCTTCCGCCAAGGCGTGAATCCCTGGGTCTACTGGCCGCGCTTGGTTGTGATCAGGATCACACCGTTGCCGCCGCGCATGCCGTATAGTGCGGTCGAAGCAGCGTCCTTCAGGATATCAATACGCGCGATGTCGGCGGGGTTCAACCAGTCGATGCCTCGCCCGCGCACGACACTCACCGGTTGGCCGTCCACGACGTAGAGCGGCTCCGGGTTACCGGTGAAGGTCGCCAGCCCGCGGATGCGGATGGAGAAGCCCCCCGAGGTGGTGGGGATCACCTGGACGCCGGCGAAGCGGCCCGCGATCAACTGCTCCACCTGCCGGACGCGGCTGTTCCGCATGGTGGCGTCGGTCTCCGCGGAGATACTGGCGGGCGGAGTCACGCCGGCGCGGGCGCCGAACCCGATCGTGGCCTCTTCATCCCTTTCCGGTGCCGGCTGTTGCGGCGAGGAATTGCCGTGGCACCCCACGGCGAACCAGGCGGCGAGCAGCATGAGGGTGCCACGAAGGACGAACATCAACGATGCGGGGGCGGGGTGGGGACTCATGGGAACTCCTGGGCGGCCGTGATCGGGCCCGTGCGGGGTCCAGCGTGGCGCCAGCGCGGAAGCGGTGGACGCCGATTGCGGCGCATGCGGGAAGTACACCGCCGGTGGCATCGACCCGCAGCAGCCGGAGCGACCCCGCGGCGGCTGTTCGAAGCTGCGCGCCGGCGAGGACAGGCTCCAGAGTCCTAAGGCGTCGGATCGATGCCCCTATGTATGAATGCTTGCCGGCAGGGCAGGAAGCAATGGGTTTGCGTGATTTTCGCCGACCGCACACTGGAAGGCACGACTTTTCCAGATCAACTCAAGTGCGGACCGGTAGGTGCCGACACTCGTTGATCATCAACGCGGACGAACACCCCCCGGGCTCATGCAACTGTTCTATCTCGCCGTCGCGCTCCTCGTTTACGCCTTCACCGCGGGGGATCTCTTCCGCGGCGCCCCGCCGGAGACGTTCCGGGAAGCGGTAGGTGGAGCGCTGGCATGCGCGCTGGTGGCGGCGATGTGGCCGATCGCCCTGATCTGGCGCGGCCTGCTCGGAGGTACACCGCGGGAACTCCCCGAGCCCGTCATCTCCGCCGCCGAACCCTCTCGCGGCGAGGTCTGAGCGACCGCTTCGATCAACGCACTGCAGACGCGGCGGCTGCACCCGGCTGACTGCGCGCGGCCGGATGCGGTGCCCCGTTTCCTCGGTCGGCCCGGAACGACCCGCTGGGGTCATCGTTGGGCGTGTCGCCATCATCCCCCTCCCGTTCTTTGGTCCTGCACGTCACTTCCGCACGTCAGTTCTGCACGTCGGATCACGCCCCTGGCCTGCATCTCTGACCCTGCCCCTCTCGGTCCTGCCCTCGGTTCTGCCTCTCGGTACCTCGATCGGGCGCCTCGGCGCCGCCCTTCAGTTCCGCACCTGGATCCCGCACCGTAGCCACCACCCCGGTCCCGCACGTCGGCCCCACCTTGGCAGTTCAACTCCGCCGGCTACAGGATCACGGTCCGCGCCCCGAGCAGGAACACGCGCTCCTCGAACACGAGCCGTAGCGCTCTAGCCAGCACGATCTTCTCCACGTCCCGCCCTGCGTGTGCCATCTCGGCGGCAGTGTGGGTGTGATCGACCGGGATGATCCCCTGCGCGATGATCGGCCCTTCGTCCAGATAGTCGGTTACGAAGTGGGCGGTCGCGCCGATCATCTTCACGCCACGCTCGAAGGCTTGCCGATAGGGGTTTGCGCCGATGAACGCCGGCAGGAAGGAGTGATGGATGTTGACGATGCGCTCGGGATACCGGGAAACGAACTCGGGGCTGAGGATGCGCATGTACTTGGCGAGCACGATGTACTCCGGCTGATAGCTCTCGAGCACATCGAGCAACGCCGTTTCGTGCTCGCTCCGCGTCCGGCCCTCGTGGCTGACGTGGTGAAAGGGAATCCCGAACTGGCGAGCCAGCGGCTCCAGCGTGTCGTGGTTCGAGATCACCGCTCGGATGGTCGCTCCCAGCTCGTTGAAGGCGTGACGCATGAAGAGCTCGCCCGGGCAGTGCGGCTCCCGCGTCACCATCACCACGATGTCCCGGTTTCCCGCTCGCGCCAGTCGGATCGTGGCGCCCTCGGGCAGTGAGGCGGTGAGCTCGCTGGTAAGCGCCTCGCCGTCCACCTCCCCGGCGAACTCGGTGCGCATGAAGAAGCGTCGGGTCTCCGGGTCGACGAACTCGCTGTTGGCGATAATGTTGAGGCCGTGGCGAAGCAGCACCCCGGTGATGGCGTGAATCAGGCCGGCGCGGTCGGGGCAGTCAATGCGCAGGATGTGCGTACTCAAAGTTTCAATTCAGGTTGGGGGACTCGCGGTCGGCGCACGATAGTGTCCGATGCGACGGACGGCAATCCGTGACTGTACCATGACTTACGTCGTGCCGGCCAGGTGCCGCGAAGAGTCTGTACGGGGGGTGAGATCGGCAAGGGACTTGCGTTTCGGCGCTCGCAATTGGCGGTCGTTGAGCCCTCCCACCCGCAATGGAAGCGACATGATCTCCAGGGGCGACCTCGAGCGACTGATGGGCCGCGAGAACGGCGATTATCAGATCCTCTCTCTTTTTCTCGACATGTCCGTCAACTCGGACAACAGGCGGACCCACCAGATCTTTCTCAACCAGAAGCGCTCTCAGTTGGAGGAACTCCAGGGTGATCGGTCGGTCCAGCACGACCAAGCGGTGAACAGGGCGCTCGCCCGCGTAGATCAGTGGCTCCTCGAAGAATTCGACGAGGACAACCGCGGGGTCGTGCTGTACACGGAGATCGGGGGCGACTGGTTTGAAGCCTTGCAGTTTCCCGTGCCGGTGGCCAACCGCTTCGTCGTCTCCGATCGGCCTGCCATCGCTCCGCTCGCCCAGGTCCTGGAGAGCTATCACCATCACGGGGTGGTGCTGCTGGACCGGGAGCACGTACGCCTGCTCAGCGTCTACCTTGGAACCCTTCTCGACGAGCTCTCGGTCGAGCCGACGCCGCTTCCCACCAGGCACGACATTCAGGCTGGCGGCTACTCCCAATCGCGCTTCCAGCGACGCAAGCTGGAGGAGATGCGCCACTTCTTCCGCGACTTCGCCCGCGAGGTTGAGGACTTCGTCAGCCGCTACCGGCCCGACGACCTGGTGATCCTGGGTACCGACGAGAACGTCGCACGCTTCCGCGAGTTTCTGCCCGAGCGGCTGCGAAGGATGATCTCGTACACCGGCCCGATGAGCGTCGACCAGCCCGCGAGCGAGGTTTTGCAGGAGCTGATGCCCCACCTGGAGGCCGAGCGGCAGCGCGAGAGCCTCGAGATCCTGGACCAGGTGCGCGACCGGGTGGACCAGGATTATCTGGCCACCGCAGGCTTCCAGAGCACATTGACTGCACTTCAGGAAGGAAAGGTCGATACTCTGATTATCGGGCAGGATCAGGATCAACTTGGCTCTCGCTGCACGCAGTGCGGATTTCTCTTCGCGCGCGAGCTCGAGAGCTGCCCCTATGACGGCGCTCCGACCGCCACCGGGATCGACGTGGTGGAGGAGGCCATCCGTCTCGCCGAGACGCAGGGAGCGGAGGTACAGTTCGTCGCTCCCACGGCCGTGCAGGATCTGCGCGGAGTGGGCGCGCTGCTGAGGTTCTGAGCTCTATCCGTGGCGCCCGGGCCACTTACGCCACGCGGGTTCGAACTCGAGACAGCATTCCGCCGATGCCGGATATTGAAACGCAAGTCGCAGGCAGTGAGCGTCTGCGGGTAGCACTGCAAGCGATCCCCGGAGTGGTGCGCGCTTTCGTGGAGGGTGATCCGCCGGAGCTCTTCGTCATCGCGGAGCCTGGTCGCGAGCTGGTTCCGCTGGAGGCCCAGGTGAACCTGGTGCTGGCCCGGGAGGGGTTATCCGCCACGGACCTCCCGCTTCGCATTGCCTCGCTGCGCGGGGACGGCGTGCACCGCCGGGTGCGCTTCCGTGACGCGATCCTCACCCGTCCGCGGGTGGGCATCGCCTCCGTGCGCGTGGCGCTGGAGTGGAACGAGCAGGTCTACGAGGGAGTTGCGGAAGGGGAGGGAGGGCTCCCGCTCGAGCTTCGGGTCTCCGCTCGAGCGGCGTTGCGGGCCATCGAATCGGTGCTGGCGGACCGCCTGCGCTTCGAGCTGGTGGGGGTGAAGGCAATTCGCATCTTCGACCACGATTTCGTGGCCGTGCTCCTCCGCTGCGCCGACGCGCCCGAGCGCCGGCTCATCGGCGTCTCCCTCTCTTCCGCGGATCTGCCCTCCGCCACGGCTCGGGCGGTGCTCAACGCCACCAACCGGCTGCTCGGAAACTACCTGGTCACGGACGAGTAGCGCCGGTCGACGTGCAGCCGGCTTACTCCCCAACCGACTCAGCGGGGCGCCTCTGCGCTCCAGCTGCCGCTTCGACCTCCCTCCTTTCGCAACAGCCGGATCCCGCCGATCTCCATCCCGCGGTCGAGCGCCTTGCACATGTCATAGATGGTGAGCAGGGCGGTGGAGACCGCGGTCAGCGCCTCCATCTCGACCCCGGTGCGCGCCTCGACACGCACTGCGGCGTGCGCACGAACACCGGGAATCGTTTCATCGGGCTCGAGCGTCACCTGTACCGAGTTGAGCGGAAGCGGGTGACACAGAGGGATCAGGTCGGCCGTGCGTTTGGCGGCCATGATGCCGGCGAGCTGGGCGACCACGAGCACGTTGCCTTTCGGGTTCTTCCCGCGCAGCACGCTCTGCAGGGTGTCGGCGTTCATCCGGATGGTTCCCTCGGCAACCGCGCGCCGGCTGGTGACGGTCTTGTCTCCCACGTCCACCATGCGGGGCGCGCCTGTCTCGTCTAGGTGGGTAAGGCGCTTGTCGTCGGTCATTGGGGCGACCCCGCGGTGGACGAGGACAAGAGGTCTTCCTGGATGCCCCGCAGTAAATCGGCCAGAATGAGCTGCGGGTTCACGTTGTACTGCGCCCAGGTCTGCGCCCTGGACACCCGCTCCAGCGCGGAAGCCACGGACACCGGGTGGATCCGCCGGCGCTCCACCGCACGGCGCAGAAGGTCGCGGGCCGCGGGATCGGCCACCTCCCGCTCGGCCCCCGCCGCGACGGCCATCAGGTCGCGCAGCCACTCGCCCAGCGCGTCGAGCACTTCGACGAAGCTTCCTCGACTGCCGAAGGGCCGCTGCGCGTTCGCCGCCGCGTAGCGAGGAACCGCCCCGTTCGAGAGCGCGGCGATCAGCAGGTCGCGCGCTACCGAACGAACCCCTCCCGAGTCTTCGTCCGCCACCAGGCGAAGCGCCGCGCCGATCGATCCCCGGGCGAGCTTCGCCACCCGATCGGCCTCGTCCGTAGCAACCCCGAGCACCTCGACCAGGAACTCGCTCACCTCGGCCTCGCGAAGGGGGGCCACCCGGATCCCCAGCACCCGCGAGACGATGGTGGGAAGCAGCGCCCCCGGCTGGGAGGAGGTGATGATCAGCACGGTGTCGTCCGGGGGCTCCTCGAGCAGCTTGAGGAAGGCATTCGCCGCTTCGGGGCTCGACTCCTGGGGCACCATCAGCTCGGCATCCCCCACCACGAAGACCTTCCGACGTCCCATGGAGGGCTTGACCCCGGCGAGCTGCTGGATGCGCTGCACGGCGGCGAGGAAGATCGCCGGCGCCTTGTCGTAGGAGGGAACGTGGGATGGGTTCTCGCGCCGGAGCTGGAGCTCGGCCGCGCGGGCATCCTCCAGCTTCTCACGGAGCTTCTCGGGGGAGGCGTTGTCCGGCCGCGGCAGCGGGAAGAACCAGTGAACGTCGGGATGCTCCAGCCGTTCGACCAGCCGGCAGGGTCGGCAACTCCGGCAGGGCTCTCCGGTGGCAGGCGCCTCGCACACCAGCAGCTGCGCGAGCCACAGCCCCAGCCGCTCCTTGCCCACGCCCGCCGGGCCGTGCAGCAGGATCGACTGGGGAAGAGAGCCGGAAAGTGCGGCGGCGCCCAGGCGCCGTCGCACGTCTTCGTGTCCGCGGATCGCGGGTAGACTCATGCCGGGCTTCGTCTCCGCAGCCAGCCGAGGGGATCCACCGCCTCGCCGCCCGGAGCTCGGATCTGGAACTCGATGTGGGGGCCCTCGGGGGTTCGCGATCCCCCGACGCCACCGATGCGCTGTCCAGCGGCCACCGACTGACCTTCCTGGACGGAGACGTCGTTGAGGTACAGGTAGAGGGAATAGTACCCGCCCCCATGGCTGAGCACCACCGTGGGCCCGTAGCCCTCGAACGGGCCCGCGAGCACGGCCGTACCCGCCGCCACCGCCCGCACGGGCGTGCCTTCCGGCGCGGCGATGCCGATGCCGTTCCATCGCAGGACCGTGCCGTTGGGCTGCGTTTGCCGCCCGAAGGGGTAGATCAGCCTCCCCTCGACGGGCCAGGCGAGCGTACCGGCGGCGGCCGGCGTCAGTGTCGCGGCCTCTCCGGCCGCCGCCTCGCGCCTGCGGGCCTCGAGGGTCGCGATCAACCGCGACAGACTGCGCTCGTCCTCCTCCAGCTGCTGCAGTCGGCTCGCGGTGGTCTGTTGTGCGCGGCGCGCGCTCGCCAGCGCCCGCTGCTGACGGCTGCGCAGTGTCTCCAGCGCCGCGTGCTCCGAAGCCCGGGCCTCGCGCACCTCCTGGATCTCCTCCATGGAGTGGCTCAGCAGTCGCTCCCGCGCCACCAGTCTGTTTTCCGACGCCGCCACCCGCTCGACCAGTTGCCGGTCGTAGCGCGCGATCAGCGACATGTATTTGTACCGGTTCAGCAGGTCGGAGAAGCTCTCCGCGCCCAGCAACACGCGGATGGTGTGCAGCGGCCCGCGCTTGTAGATGGCCCGGAGTCGCCGGTGAAGGTCGGCCTTCTGCCGCGCCAGACGCGATCGGGTCGCCTCCAGGTCGCGCGTCGTCTCCTCGATCTGCGCATGGTAGCGGTCGAGCTGGAAGTCCAGCTCGGCGAGCATGCGGTTCGAGTTGGCGATCTCCTGGCTGATCAGCTCGAGCTCCGCGGAGATGTCGTGTACTCGCGACTCGAGCCCCTGCATCTCGCGCTGCAGCTCCGCCCGCTCACGGCGGATCTGCTCCAGACGCTCGCGGCTCGCCTCCAGCTCCTCCTCGATGCTCGCCGAGACCGGCAGTCCTTGCTGGGCCGCGAGCTCGGCCCCTCCGACTGCATCACTCAGCGCGAGCGAAAGCGCGAGTGCCGCCACGCGGGGGACCGAAACCCTGGAGAGCAACCAGCGCCGACGAGCCATCAGCTCAGATCGAGCGGAGGTGGCGTCGCACCGCCACCGCGCTGGAGAGCAAGCCGTATAGCCCGCCCGCCAGCACTCCTGCGAGGGCCCACTCGGCGGGCAGCCACAACACCTGGATCAGGGTGACGCTCACCGCCTCGAAGGCAAGAAAGGTGAGGACGGCGGCGAGAACCCCCCCGATCAGACCGGAGATCAGGCCTTCGATCAGGAAGGGCCGCTGGATGAAGCCCGCCGTGGCGCCGACCAGGCGCATGATCTGGATCTCGTCGCGGCGGGCGAAGACGGAGATGCGCACGGCGGTGGCGATGATGATCCCCGCCACGGCCGCGAAGGCTCCGCCGATGATCATCGTGCCGCCAGCCGCGATCCTGCGCAGCGAGATGATCTTGCTCACCCAATCGTCGCCGTACGAGACGTCCTCCACGAACGGGTGGGCAGCGAGGCGCTGCGCGACCAGCTCCACCGCCGACCGGTCGCGTTGCCCCGGCTGCATGGACACCTCGAGCGAGGCCGGAAGCGGGTTCATCTCCAGGTCGGTGAAGACATCCCTGAACTCGGTGAGCTCCTGCACGGCGGTGGTCAGCGCTTCGTCCTTCGACACGTAGCGGACGTCCCGCACCGACTCCATCGCCATGATCTCGGCCGCCGCGGCCTGGACCTCGCCGGGGGGCGCCTCGTCGTGCAGGTAGGCCACCACCTCGACGCGCGATTCGATCTGCTCGATCGCCACGCGGATGTTGAAGGCGGTCAGGGCAAAGAGCCCCACCACGAAGAGGCTGAGACTGACCGCCACGATGGAGAGCAGAGCCAGTAGCGGCGTGCGCCGGAAGGCCGCAAGCGCTTCACGTAGAGCGTACGGCATCAGGAGGCCTCCCTTGCCGCCACGTCCGCGCCCGAGTCGTACACGATCTCTCCGTGGCTCAGCTCGATCACCCGCAGCTCGGGGTTCGCGCGCACGAGGTCGAGGTCGTGGGTCGCCATCAGCACTGTCATGCCGTTGGCGTTGATGGCACGGAAGAGGTCGAAGATCCCCTTGGTCGCCCATTCGTCGAGGTTTCCGGTGGGCTCGTCCGCCAGGAGGATCAGCGGCTGGTTGGCGAGCGCCCGCGCGATCGCGACGCGTTGGCGCTCACCGCCCGATAGCTCCTGCGGGAGCGAGCTGGCCTTGGCGGCCAGCCCGACCTCGGCGAGCAGCCTCGTCACGCGGGGGGCGATCGCCCTGCGCCGCGCCCCGGTGACCTCCAGGGCGAAGGCGACGTTCTCTTCCGCTGTGCGGTCCGGGAGCAGCCGGTAGTCCTGGAAGACCACCCCCAGCTTGCGCCTGAGCTTGGGAATCTCCCCGCGGCGAAGCCGCGCGGAGGAGTGGCCCGAGACGCGGACCTCCCCGCTGGTGGGGAGCTCCGCCATCTGGATCAGATTCAGTGCGGTGGATTTGCCGGCGCCGGAGTGGCCGGTGAGGAAGACGAACTCCCCTTTGTGGATATGGAAGCTCACGTTCTTCAGCGCGAGCCCCGTGCGGGGATATTCCTTGTAGACCGAAGTGAACTTGATCACGCCCGAGGAGCCGTTCTGTTCAGGGAAGCCACCCCCCGAGAGATCAGACTCGGGAACGTGGAACCATTGATCGTCGTGCCAGCTGTACCGCCAGCCGCGTGGCCTCGCGCATGGACGAGGGATCGGCCAGGCCCCGACCGGCGATGTCCAGCGCCGTCCCGTGGTCGGGGGAGGTTCGCGGGAAGGGGAGTCCCAGGGTCACGTTCACCCCACTCCCGAACGAAACCGTCTTGAAGGCGGCCATTCCCACGTCGTGATACGGCGCCACCACCACGTCGAACTCGCCCCGGAGTGCCCGCGTGAAGACGGTGTCGGCCGGAATCGGGCCGGCTACGTCGATCTTCTCGGCGCGCAGCCGCTCGAGCGCCGGACCGTAGATCCTCTCCTCCTCGTCGCCGAACAGACCCCCATCGGAAGCGTGCGGGTTGAGGGCGCACAGGGCGAGACGGGGAGGATCGATCTCCCACCAGGCCTGAAGCGCGTCCGCCGCCAGACGCGCCTGCTGGACCAGCAGTTCGGTCGTGAGCAACCGGGGGACGTCTCGCAGGGCGTGGTGTGTGGTAGCCAGCAGCACCCGCAACCCGTTGCCCGCCGCCGTACGGTCCGCCGACATCAACATTCCCACCTGCGCGGCACCGGTCAGCGCCTGCAGCATCTCGGTGTGTCCGGGGTAACGCCAGCCTCCGGCGTGAAAGGCGGACTTCTCGATCGGCGCGGTCACCACGGCGGCCACCTCCCCGCGCAGCGCCATCTCGACCGCCGACTTGACCGCTTCTCCCGCCAGTCTTCCCGCCTCGGCAGGAGTGCCCCCGGCCTCCCAGCGCCCGATCGCCACCAGTCGAGGGTGGTCGATCACTCCGACTGGACCCACCGGCAGCAGCTCCGCTTCGCGCTGCAGGGCGTCGTCCCCGAGCACCGCGGTGCAGACCTCGGGACCGATTCCCCGGGGGTCTCCCAGGGTGATGGCCACCCGCGGCCGAATTTCCATCAGGAAAGCACGTCCCTGGGCTCGTCCCGCAGGACGCGGTAGAGCTCGTGAGCCGCCTTGCGGGAGGTCGACTTGCCGGGCAGCTCACCCAACTCGAGCTCCAGCGTCCGACGGGGATAGTGGATCGTCACCACCGCACCGGGGCTGACTTCGCGGCTGGGGCGCGCCACCGTACCGTCCACCAGAACGGCACCGGAGTCGCACGCGGCCTTGGCCTCGCTGCGACTCCGGGTAAGGCAGAGCCGGTGCAGGAGTACGTCGATGCGCAGGCTCTCTGGCGCGCTCACATCCGCACGGCGACGTGAATGCGGTTGCGCAGGTCGTCGACGATCTCTTCGATCATCTTCTGTTCCTGCAGCCCCGTCACCAGCTGCTCCCGCACGTCCTCCAGCGTGTACGGTCGCTCCGGCTCACGCAGCCTGACCTGTACTACCGCCCAATTCTCGGATCCGGCCCCCGGGACCTTGAACGGCCCGACCACATCGCCCGTCTGTGCGTTGGCCAACGCCTGGGCATAGGCCGGTGGGAGGCGGGAAACCTGTTGAGAGGGGACGTCGATCTGGTCGTCCGGCGTTCCGTAACGCCTCGCCAGCGTGTTGATGTTGGCCCCTTCGCGGATGGCGTTCGCCACTGAATCCGCTCGCACGCGGGCACGCTCCATGTCTTCCTCGGTGATCTCCGGCGCGATGAGGATGTGCCGGACCCTGCGCTCCGCGCCCTGGATGCGTTGCACCTCGAGGATGTGATAGCCGTAGTCGGTGCGGAAGATCGGGCTGAGCATCCCGGGCCGAATGCTGAAGGCCATCCGCTCGAACTCCGGAACCAGATCGCCCCCCTGACGGACCCAACCCAGGTCACCGCCGCTTTCCTTCGTGCCGGGGTCGTCGGAGAAGCGCCGGGCGAGCACCTCCCAGTCGCCTCCGTTCTGCAGCTCACGGTAGACCTCCTCGGCCGTGCGACGTGCCTCAGCGTCGGCGGAGTCACTGGGCTCGGGAGTGATGAGGACCTGCCGGAAGGAGACCGTCGGTGGTCGCATGCCGAGCTGAGACTTGCGAGCCTCGAATGCCTGTTGGATCTCGCTCTCCGAGATGACCGGCCGGGCCCGCCCGCGCATGCGCTGCTGCATGTAGGTGCGCATGAGCATGTCGTCGGTGAACTGCTGACGGAGCAGCTCTCGGTACTGCGACATCGACATGCCATCGGCGGTCAGCGCCGCCTCGAGCTGGGCCTGCCCTCCGAAGCTACGTGTAGTCTGGGCGATCTGGTCCTCGACCGCATTATTCACCTGATCCTCGTCCACGGTGATCCCCGCGTCACGCGCCGCCTCGACCAGGAGAAGGGTGTTGATCCGGTCCTGAAGGATCCGATCGAGGAGCGCTTGCCGCTGAACCGGGTCCTCGGGGATAGTGGCGCCGGACGCCTGGATCTGCTGCACCGCGGCACGCAGGTCCGACAGCAGCAGCGCGGTGTCGCCGACCACCGCGATGACGCGGTCCACCAGCTCCTCACCCCCTGGCGGGGGTGCGGTGGGTTCCTGAGCGCTCGCCGGTCGGATGGCGAACAGGAGCACCGCGAGAGCGGAAATTCTGCGCATCATGCCAGGCAAGGTTCGAAAGCGGTTGCCGGGCCGAGATCTCGACCGGGATGGTGCCATGAATTCGGAATGACCGAAACGGGGGACGGGTGGTCCGTCCCCCGCTCCAAGGGCGGGCAGTTCATACGCCCGACGTCACTCCGGGGTTCCTCGCAAAGCCTTGTCGATCGCGCTTATGCGCCCTCGCTCCCGGAGGCCTCCCCGGCGGTGTCCGGCGCGTTCGCCGCCCCGGTATCCTGCGGCTGCGTGGGCGCCGTCGGCACCGGCGACGGCGGAGCCGGCTGGCTCGCCCGGATGGCCTCCAGCCGCTCGACCACCTGGCTGAACGAGCCTTCGTTGATCTCGTTCGGGTAGAGCCCGCGCAGCAGGTAGCCGAAGCGCGCCAGCGGGGGCAGGTTCACTCGTCCGCTGAGGGCGTCGCGAAGCAGGGCGCTCACGCGTGCTTCGGTGGCCCCCGGCGCGGCACCCGCCACCCCCTGCGCCAGGCCCGTCGCCGCCACCACGGCGCGGATCTCCTGCCGGGCAGTCGCGCGAATCGTGTCCACTTCGGCTCGCGAGACCTCGAGACCCCGCCGCCGCGCCTCCTGGAGCAACAGCTCCATGCGGGTGAGCTGCTCCACCGCGGTGGTGAGCTGATCGTCGGACGCGGTCGCGAAGCTGCTCTGCACCTGCGGCGGCTGCGTGCGGATGAACTCCAGGAATTCACCCGAAGTGAACGCGCCCCCCTGATAGGTGGTGATCGGCCGGGAAGCCGCACGCCCGCGCAGCTCGGTCTCCGGCCGGGTCGCCAGCTCCCTCACCACCGCGAGGCCACTCGGCTCGATCTCGACCCCCGCGGCCTGCGAGAGCGAGTCCATGTACGCCGTTTCGGCCTCCTGCTGGGCCCGCTGCACGAGGTACTGGCGGAAGTCCTCCTTCTGATCGCCGAGCTCGGGCTGCCGGCGGTCCTCCACCTTGATCACGTGATAGCCGAAAGGCGTCTCGACCACCTCGCTGATCTCGCCGGGCTGCAGCGCGAACGCCGCTTCCTCGAACGGGGCGACCATGCGGCCTCGCCCGAAGTAGTCGAGGTCGCCGCCTCGCTGGGCACTGCCGTCCTGCGAATACTGACGGGCCAGCTCCGCGAAGTCCTCTCCCTGCTGTGCACGCTGCCGCAGCGACTCCGCCAGCGCCCGAACGCTGTCACGCTGCTCCGGCGTAGCCTCCGGCGGCGGACGCAGCAGGATGTGGCGAGCGCGCACCTCCACGCCCGGACCTTCGGTGAGCCAGCGCTCCTCGAGTTGCTCGTCGGTGAAGGTCGTGTCGGCGCGGATCACCTCGTCGTGCAGCTTCGCAATGAGCGCCATCTCGCGCGCCGGCTCGATGAAGCTGTCCAGGTCGATCGCCGAAAGCGTGCTGTCTTCCGCCAGGGCGGTGGCGAGGAGCGTGTACTCCACCCAGACGTCCGCGAGGGCGCGGACCATCTCCGGCTCGGCCGGGATCTGCGGATTCGCGGCCAGAAGCTCCGCCGCCTGCTGGACCTTGAGCTCCTTACCGGCCGCGCGCGCGACGACATCCGTATGCGCGGACATCGCTTCGCCGAGGCCTCCGCAGGCGCTCAGCAGGAAAGGGGTGGCGGCGGCAACCATCCGCCAGCGAAACAGCTTCATCAATCGATCTCCGGCAGCGGGTGAAAGGGCAAACTATCAAGTTAGCGGATCGGACACGGAGGCGGGAGGGCGTGCCCCTTCACGCCGCCAGCGACTTCTCCTTGGTCAGCGCGCGCAGGGCGCCGGTGAGCATCGCGGTGACTTCCTCGGGGCCGCGTCGGTGCAGGATGATCGAGAGCGGCATGGGGCGCACGAGCTCCACCTCGAACTGGCGCTCGGCAAAGACACGCTGCAGGGACGCCATCCGCGGCATCACGCCCGAGCGGAAGTTGACGCGAGCGTCCCAGGGGCGAACGAGGATGCGCTCGATCCCCAGCTCGCTGCCGAGCAGGCGTAGCGCGCGGGTCGCCAGAAGTGTCTCCACTTCGTCCGGCAGCTTCCCGTATCGATCACGCAGCTCGCGCCGTAGCGCATCGACCCCCTCCACCTCGTCGATGGCCGCGAGGCGGCGGTATAAATGGAGCTTCTGGGCTTCGTCGGCAACGTAATCGTCGGGAATGAGCGCAGCGCCGTCGACGGAAACCTCCGTCAGTGGATGCTCGGTCTGCTTGCCGTTGCCCTTGATCTGCCGGATCGTCTGCTCCAGCAGCCGCATATAGGTGTCGAAGCCGACCTGGTAGACGAAGCCCGACTGGGCGGCGCCGAGGATGTTACCCGCACCGCGTAGCTCGAGGTCCTTCAACGCGATGCCGTAGCCGCTGCCCAGCTCGGTGTAGTGCTCCAGCACGCGCAGCCGCTTCTCGGCATCTTCGGAGACGTTCTCCGGGATGATCAGGTAGCAGTACGCCCGGTGGTGCGATCTCCCGACGCGCCCGCGAATCTGGTAGAGCTGCGCCAGCCCGAACTGGTCGGCCCGGTCGACGATCAGGGTGTTCGCGTTGGGCACGTCCAGCCCCGATTCGATGATCGAGGTCGCCACCAGCACGTTCACCTCGCCGGTGACGAAGCGGCGCATGATCTCCTCCAGCTCGCGCTCCTTCATCTGCCCGTGAGCAACCGCGATACGGGCATCCGGAACCAGCTTCGAGACGCGCAGGGCGAGGGTGCTGATCGTCTCCACCCGGTTGTGGACGAAGAAGACCTGGCCGCCGCGGTCGAGCTCGCGTCGGATCGCGTCCTCGATCACGGCGTCCGACCAGGGAAGGACGTGGGTGATGATCGGCTGTCGATCGCGTGGCGGGGTCTGGATCAGCGTCATATCGCGCACACCGAGCAGGGAGAAGTGCAGCGTGCGCGGAATCGGAGTGGCCGTCAGCGTGAGCACGTCGACCATGTGCTTGAGCTGCTTCAGTCGCTCCTTGTGCTTGACGCCGAAGCGCTGCTCCTCGTCCACCACCAGCAGTCCGATGTCCTTGAAGCGAACGTCGGGTGAGAGCAGGCGGTGGGTTCCGATGATGATGTCGATCTCCCCCCGCTCCAGCCTGGCCAGGACCTGCCGCTGCTCCGCCGGCGAGCGGAAACGGGACAGCGACTCGATGCGCACCGGGAAGCTCGCGAGGCGCTCGGAGAAGCTCCGCAGGTGCTGCTCGGCCAGGATCGTGGTGGGGACCAGTACCGCCACCTGCTTGCCGTCCTGCACGGCCTTGAAGGCCCCGCGAATGGCGATCTCCGTCTTCCCGTAGCCGACGTCGCCGCAGATCAGGCGATCCATCGGGCGCGGCGACTCCATGTCGCGCTTGACGTCCTCGGTTGCCTGTCTCTGGTCAGGGGTGTCGTCGAAGAGGAAGGACGACTCCATCTCCCGTTGCCAGCGGGTGTCGGGCGAGAAGGCGTGGCCGACCGTGGCTTCACGCGCGGCGTAGAGCTGCAGCAGCTCGGCCGTCATCGCCTCGATCGCCTGCTTCGTCTTCTTCTTCGTGCGCGACCATTCCTTGCCGCCGATGCGGTGCACTCGGGGCGGCTCGCTGTCTTCGTCCGAGACCCAGCGCTCGATCAGGTCGATGCGATGCACGGGGACGCGCAGCAGCTCGTTCCCGGCGTATTCGATCACCAGGGTCTCGATCACTTCCTCGCCGACCCGGACCTGCTCCATGCCGCGGAAACGGCCCACCCCGTGATCCATGTGCACCACGTAGTCCCCCGGCTTCAGTGCGGCGAAGCTCTCGATGGCGGCGCCGCCGCGAAACTGCCGTCGCCGTCGCAGGCGCCGCGTGCGGCGGAAGATCTCGTGATCGGTGAGGACCCTCAGCGGGGGGACCGCATCGGCGAGGATGAAGCCGCCCGACAGCGCGCCGATGGCCAGCGTGACCCCCTGCTTCACGTCGAGCTCGGCGAGGAGCTCCTGCAGCCGCTCGAGCTGTCCCTCGTTGTCGCACAGGATGAGGGTCCGTTCCCCCGCGCGCGCGCCACCCCGCAGGATCTCCCCCAGGCGCGGCATGTCGCGGTCGATCGGCTCGGGAGGGAAGACGCGCAGGGCGATCTTCTTCGCCTGGGATCCTGCTCCCCCGCCGAGCACCAGCGTGGGGAAGCGCCGCGCCTTTTCTTTCACCTGCTCCGGGGGAAGGAAGATCCGCTCGGGAGCTTCGGGAGAGCCGCCTCCCACCAGCTCTGCCTGGTGCAGGCGCTGGACCTCCAGCCAGCCTCTGTCCCACTCCTCCTCGGCCCGGTCGTCCAGCCGGACGAGGACCGCCTCGGGCGGCAGATAGTCGAGGAGCGAGCGCCGATCCCCCTCACCGGAGGCATCCTCGAAGGACCGCTGCATACCGGGGGTGAAGCGGAGGTCGACCGGGAGGACCCGGACCGAGTCGACCGAGCCGACGGAGAGCTGCGAGAGCACGTCGAAGTGGCGGATCGACTCGATGGAATCGCCCCAGAACTCGATGCGCGCTGGCTCGGGCGAGCCGAAGCCGAAGACGTCCAGAATTCCGCCGCGAAGCGCGAATTGCCCCACCTCCTCCACCGTCCCCACCTTCTCGAAGCCCATCTGGGTCAGCCGTTCGGCCAGGTCGGACGGGCGGATTTCCTGCCCGACGCGGAGCTCCAGCTGCAGGGCGTCGAGCCCTTTCACGGCGGGCGAGAGCTCCTGCAGCGCACGCGCGGTGGTCACCAGGAGAGCGGCGCGGCCGGCGAGCAGCGCCTCCAGCGCCTCCACGCGCTGCCCACCGATCTCGATGTGCGTCTCTGCCACCTCGTAAGGAAGCGACTCGCGCTGCGGGAAGAGCGAGACCGCACCCTCGCCCAGGATGGCTTCCGCGTCGGCGTGCGCGTACTCCGCGGCCTCGGGGGTGGATGCGACCAGCACCCAGATCCGCTCGGGGCGGGCGCGGTGCAGGCTGGCCACCAGCACCGCCGGGGCCGCCCCCGTGAGGCCGTCCACGACCAGCGATTCACCGGCGCGTGGCAGCGATTCGAGCAGCTCGTGGAAGCGAGGTAGCGATTGTACGGCCTGGATCAGGAGGGTATGAGGCACTGCGTGGCTCCGTTCAGCCAATCTGGCTGGGGGCAATACGATGTGGCCCCCGACACGGATGTGCGGGGCAAGTGTGGCGAGCCACACCCCGCGGCGTGCGAGGGCGCGGCGACCGACTCGGCGAATGCGGTTCGAACTCTGGCGTCACTGCTCCCTGGAAAAACGAGGTAGAAAGCTAAGAACGCGGCAAAGCAGGGTCAACCAGCCTCTCGCTGGCTCTGGACCTTGGCAGGCGCCTGCGGGGTAGACGAGGCCAGCTGTAGCTTCCCCGAATGGAGCCTGCCATGCGCATCACGTCTCTGCTTGCCCTTGCCCTTCTCTCCGGGCTCAGCACCGTGGGAGCCGCTCCCGCACGGGCGCAGTACGGTGCCAACGCGCGCATCTGGGTCGAGAACGACCGCGAATACTTCCGCCTCGGCGACCGGCTGCGCGTCCGCTTCAGCACCGGCGCGAACTCGTACGTCGCGGTGGTCCACGTGGACCCCGACGGTTTCCTCGAGTTCCTGTACCCGAGCTCGCCGTGGGACGAGGAGTTCGTGCGCGGCGGGCGCGTGCACACCGTCGACCGCGGCGGGTGGAGAGATGGGTTGCTCGTGCGCGGCGGCGGCGGCATCGGGTACCTCTACCTCATCGCCTCGCCGGTGCCGCTCGACTACTCCTACTTCCGGGCCGCCCGCGGGGCCGGCTGGGATTGGTCGTACGCCGGACGTCGCGTGACCGGCGATCCGTTCTGGGCGATGGAGCAGCTCACGCGACTACTGGTTCCCGGGTGGGGCAACGTGCCCTACGCCGTGGATTACTACACCTATTACGTGGGCGGTATCCACCGCTATCCCCGGTACGCGTGCAGCAGCTTCGGCAGCTGGGGGTGGGGGTACAGTCCCCACTGGCACTCCTACTACGGCGCGTGCAACCGCCTGGACCTCTTCCTGAGGGACAACCCGTTCTACTTCGACAGCCGCCGTTATCGGGGCGATCGGTGGCGCTACTACCGGGACTACCGCGACTGGGATCCGCGCCACAGCTTCAAGGAAGACCCCGAGCGCTCTTCTAACCGAGCGCGGGATCGCTACCTCGACCGGGGCGAGCCCTCACGCGGCGCGCCGAGCGAGCGAGAGCCTGTCCGTCCCACCGCCCGCCCGGTCGAGCGTTCTGCTTCGGAGCGTCCGTCGGAAGCTTCGACGCCCGCCAGGTCCGCGCCCGCTCGCGACGAGCGTCCCGCGCCCGCGGCCCGGGCTCGCCCGAACCCTGGTGCGGAATCGAGCCGACCGGCGGCTCGCCCCCGACCGGAGCCGCGATCCAGCGCCTCGTCCGGCACCCGTTCGGCTGTGCCGGCAAGTCGCGGCGCCGCCCCGAGCAGCCGGGCTTCCGGTCGCTCGGATGGTGGCTCCCCGAGTTCCACGCCACGCTCGCGGCGAGGGGACTGACCTTTACCCTGTTTTCCCCGCACCCCGTATGACCCTGTCCAGTGCCGTCCGTGGGACGGCTACGCTCGTCGCCGCCGCGGCGGCGACGCTGGCCGCCAGCGGGAGCCTCTCCGCGCAGGCGGCGGTGGCCCCTGCCTCCGTTCCCGGGACCGAAGCAGCGGTCGAGAGTATCAGCGCCGAAGATATCCATCGCCGCATCGCCTACCTGGCCTCGGACGCGCTGCGTGGACGCGATACGCCCAGCCCGGGACTCGATTCGGCGGCGGCGTACCTGGCTAGCGAGTATCGGCGCCTGGGGCTGCGCCCGGCCGGCGACGATGGAGGCTACCTGCAGCGGTACGCGATCCTCACAGCGGGACTCGACACAACCACGGTCCATTTCGGACACCTGCTCGCGGACGGCACGGGCAACCAGATGCTCCGCTACGGGCCGGACTTCTTTGCCCTTCCGGCAGGCACCCGCGAGGGGGTGGACATGAATCACTCCCGGCTCGTCTACGTGGGGGCGTTCACCGGTGAGCTACCGGAGGGAGAGTACGCCGGCACCGTGCCGGTCGTCTCGATCCCGGGGATCTTTGGCCCGCAGTGGAGTGGCGTGATCACCCGGGCCCGCGCCGCGGCGCAGGAGGCGGGTGCAACGGCGCTCGGGGTAGTCGTTTCGCCCAGCATCCCGAACGACCTGTTCAGCGCGGTGGCGGATCGAACCCGCAGCGCGCAGCTGCGCTACGTCGGCGAGCTTCCGGAGGATGAGATCGCCGTGTTCGTCTTCAACGACGAGGCGTTCGCCGCCATCGCGGCACGGGAAGGGGTGGACGTCACCCGCCCGCCCCTGGCGCCGATCCCCTTCCGCAAGGTGGAAGCCCACTTCGCCGCCTCGCTCGTGCTCATCGACCAGGCCTTCGCGCCCAACGTCGTCGCCGTGCTCCCCGGTTCGGATCCGGAGCTGCGCGACGAGTATGTGGTGCTTTCCGCCCACATGGACCATGTCGGCGTGGGAGAGCCGGTGAACGGAGATTCGATCTACAACGGCGCCGACGACGACGCTTCGGGAACGTCCGCGCTGGTCGAGGTGGCCGAGGCGCTGAGCCTGCTGCCGGAAGCGCCTCGTCGGTCCGTGCTCTTCCTCCATGTAAGCGGCGAGGAGGACGGGCTGCTCGGCTCGCAGTACTTCTCCGAGCACCCGACGGTGCCGCTCGAGTCCATTGTCGCGGACATCAACGTCGACATGATCGGCCGCAACAGTCCGGACTCGGTGGTGGTGATCGGCAAGGAGTACTCTTCCCTGGGCGAGCTGGCCGACCGCGTCCAGCAGCGGCATCCGGAGCTCGGGCTCACCCTGTCGGACGACATCTGGCCGGAGGAGCGCTTCTTCTTCCGTTCCGACCACTTCCACTTCGCCCGCAAGGAGATTCCCGCCCTCTTCTTCTTCTCGGGCGTGCACGAGGATTACCACCAGCCCTCCGATGAGGTGGAGACCCTCGACATCGACAAGGCGGTTCGCATCTCCCGGATGATCTTCCACCTGGTCCGCGAGGTCGCCGACGCCCCCGACCGTCCCCGGTGGGACCCCGAGGGGCTGGCGGAGGTGAGGGCGCTCACGCAGTAGGCTGGATTACGAATTCCGGGTTCCTGGAGAGAATTACGAATTACGAACAATTACGAATTACGAATTACGAATTACGAACCGACCCGCGCGCCGGCATCCTGCCGTGGCTTCGGGGTGATCCTGAGCGAAGCGAAGGATCGCGCGCAGCACCATCATCGGCCGCGATCCTCACTATCGAACGGGGCTGAGTTGAGGAGCCCCGCAATTCGTAATTCGTAATTCGTAATTCTCGCCGCCCCCTCCGCGACCGCTGCCTTTACTCCGGCTCCCCCGCCACTTCCGACCTGCGCGGCGAGTAGCTATCTTTTTGGGTTATCTGCAAACCCATTGGGATCAGTCTCTTGCGAGTAGACCTTGCGCATCGAACACATCCGGAACTTCTGCATCGTCGCGCACATCGATCATGGTAAGTCCACGCTGGCCGACCGCCTGATCGAGGTCACGGGCACGCTGCAGAAGCGTTCGATGAAGGAGCAGGTCCTCGACTCGATGGATCTGGAGCGCGAGCGCGGCATCACCATCAAGCTCAACGCGGTGCGGATGAGCTACGCCGCGCGCGACGGGAAGACCTACCAGTTCAACCTCATCGACACCCCGGGGCACGTCGACTTCACCTACGAGGTCTCGCGATCGCTGGCGGCCTGCGAGGGAGCCCTGCTGGTGGTCGATGCTTCGCAGGGCATTCAAGCGCAGACGCTTTCCAACCTCTTCCTGGCAATGGACGCGGGGCTGGAGATCATCCCCGTGATCAACAAGATCGACCTGCCCGGCGCGGAACCCGAAAGGCGGCGCGACGAGCTGGCCGACCTGCTGGGAGTGGATCCCGACGAGGTGCTCTTCGCTTCGGCCAAGGAAGGGATCGGCATCGAGGAAATCCTCGAAGCGGTCGTGCAGCGCGTGCCGCCGCCCACCGGCGACCCGGACGCGCCGCTGCGTGCCCTGATCTTCGACTCCTTCTACGACAAGTACCGTGGCGCCATTCCGAGTATCCGGGTCGTCGACGGGTCGCTGCGCAAGGGGACGCGCATTGCCTTCGGCTCGAACGAGGCGGTGTACGAGGTGGACGAGGTGGGCTATCTGCAGCTCGGTTACATCACCGCGCCGGAGCTGCGGACGGGCGAGGTGGGCTACCTCACGGCCGCCATCAAGCGGGTGTCGGACACCAAGGTCGGCGATACCATCCTGGACGCGGACAATCGAGCCGCCGAGCTCCTTCCCGGGTACCAGGATGTCAAGCCGATGGTGTTCTCGGGTCTCTACCCGACCGACACTGACCAGTACGAGGAGTTGCGGGACGCCCTCGAGAAGCTGAAGCTGAACGACGCCTCGCTCCACTACGAGCCGGAGACCTCCACCGCGCTTGGGTTCGGGTTCCGCTGCGGCTTCCTGGGATTGCTCCACATGGAGATCATCCAGGAGCGGCTGGAGCGCGAGTTCGGCCTGGACCTGATCTCCACGGTTCCCAACGTGGAGTACCGGGTGGTGCTGACCAGCGGGGACGTCCTCACCCTGGAAAACCCCTCGGCGCTGCCGGACCGTACCCGCATCGAGCGGATCGAAGAACCGTACGTGCGTGCGCGGATCGTGGTCCCGGCGGAATACATCGGCGGGGTGCAGAAGCTCTGCCACGAGCGCCGGGGCGAGTTCCAGGGGATGAGCTACCTCGATCCCACGCGGGTAGAGCTCACCTACGACCTTCCGCTGGCGGAGATCGTGCTCGATTTCTACGATCGCCTCAAGTCCGTCAGCCGCGGCTACGCCTCCTTCGACTACGAGCTCTCCGACTACCGCCCGAACCGGCTTGTCAAGCTCGATATGTTGATCAACGGCGACGCCATCGACGCCTTCAGCGTGATCATCCACGAGGACAAGGCGTATGAGTACGGGCGCGCGCTCGCGGAAAAGCTGAAGGCGCTGATCCCGCGGCAGATGTTCGAGGTCGCCCTGCAGGCCGCCATCGGCAACAAGGTCATCGCCCGCGAAACTGTTCGCCCGCTACGGAAGAACGTGACCGCGAAGTGCTACGGCGGCGACATCACCCGGAAGCGGAAGCTTCTGGAAAAGCAGAAGGAGGGAAAGCGACGCATGAAGCAGGTCGGGACCGTCGAGATTCCGCAGGAAGCCTTTCTGGCGGTCCTCCGCGTCTCCGATTAGGATGCGCGTCGCTGTCGTCCTGTCCACCTACAACCAGCCCCAGCTGCTGGAGAAGGCGCTCTGGGGCTACTCGGCTCAGACCCACCGCGATTTCGAGGTGGTGATCGCGGACGACGGCTCCGCTTCGAGCACGGCGGAAGTGGTGAATCGAATGCGGCGTGAGACGCAGCTCGAGATCCACCACGTCTGGCACGAGGACCGAGGCTTCCGGAAGTGCGCGATCCTGAATCGGGCCATTCTCGCGACCACCTGCGAGTACCTGATCTTCTCGGACGGGGACTGCGTACCCCGCAGCGACTTCGTCGCCGCGCACGTGCGAAACGCCGCCCCCCGACGCTTCCTTTCGGGAGGCTACCTGAAGCTGTCCGAGGCAGTGAGCGAGCGTGTCACGCGCGAGACGATCCTCCGCGGGATCGCGTTCCAGCCAGGGTGGTTACGCAGCCAGGGATGGCGACCGGGTCGGCGGGCGCTGCGACTCCACACGGGCTTGCTGGCGCCGCTCCTCGACCGGCTGACCCCGACGCGGGCGACCTGGAACGGCCACAATGCCTCTACGTGGCGAGAGGCACTCCTGCGGGTCAATGGCTTGGACGTGGAAATGGGTTACGGCGGAGAGGATCGGGCGTTGGGCGAGCGCCTGTGCAACCTCGGCTACCGTGGGGTTCAGATCCGCTACCGCGCGCCCTGTCTGCACCTCTATCACGAACAACCGTATATCGACCGCGACGTCGTGCGGGCGAACATGCGGACGCGAGAAGTCATCCGGCGCCAGCGCCGCGTCGTGACGGCCCGAGGAATCATCAACCTGCACGGAACTCTGGACCCAGATAACCGCCCGTCGGTGCGGCAGGGCCCATCCAACTGAACCGAGAAGGAGCCGATCGTGCCTGGAACCAAGCGCTGGATCGTCGGAGTCGATCTGGGCGGCACCAACATTGTCACGGGGCTCCTCCCCATCGAGGGAGGGCCGGTCTTCGGGCTGCAGAGCCGTCCCACCGAGAGCCACCGCGGGCCCAAGTTCGTGGTCGATCGGATCATCGAGATGGTGGAGTCCTCCATCGAGATGACGGTGGCCGAGCAGGGCGGCTCGCGGGACGACGTCGCCGGCGTAGGGATCGGCTCTCCGGGCCCGCTCAACCGCGCCACCGGCGTGGTCATCAACACTCCCAACCTGGGATGGCGGAATTTCCCGCTGCGGGACCTGATCTCCAACGGGGTCAACCTGCCCGCCACGCTCGACAACGACGCCAACTGTGCCACCTACGGAGAGTGGTGGTTGGGCGCGGGCCGGCACGCCGATACCCTGGTGGGCCTCACCTTGGGCACCGGCATCGGGGGCGGGATCGTGCTCGGCGGGGAGATCTACCACGGGGTCTCGGACGTGGCCGGCGAGATCGGCCACATGACCATCGATTCGACCGGTCGCAAGTGCAACTGCGGTAACTACGGCTGCCTCGAGGCCTACGCCTCGGGCCCGGCTATCGCGCTCCGTGCCGTGGAGGGGATCGAATCGGGCGCCGAAACGATCCTGGGCGAGATGGTGGGAGGGAAGCTGGAGCTGATCACCGCCGCCACGGTATATGAGGCCGCGGTCCAGGGGGATGAGTACGCTGAGGAGGTGATGAAGGAGACCGCTCGCTTTCTCGGCACGGGTGTGGCTAACCTGGTGAACATCCTCAACCCCGAGATGATCGTGATCGCGGGCGGCGTGACCAAGGCGGGCGACCATCTCTTCGAGCCGCTGCGCGCCGAGGTGCGGCGTCGTGCCTTTCGCTCCGCCGAGGAGGCTTGCCAGATCGTCCCCGCGGAGCTGCCGGGTACCGCGGGCGTGGTGGGCGCCGCGGCAGTCTTCAAGCGCGAGACCTACGGCCACGTTTGATGCGACGCCTGGGGGCGATCGGCACCCTCGTCTGGGATCGCATCGTCAATCCCTACGCCGATAACGGGCAGCCGCGAGAGCAGTGGGGCGGGGCAGTGTACTCCTTCGCCTCGCTGTCGGCTGCCTGCCCGGCGGGCTGGTGCATCGAGCCCCTGGTGAAGATCGGCGCCGATTTCTGGGAACGTGGGGTGGCGCACCTGACCGGTCTCCCCAACGTGGTGCACGGCCCCGGTCTGGTGCGGGTGGACTCCCCCAACAACCGGGTGGAGCTCCTCTACCACGACCTCGAGCATCGGGTCGAGCGACAGCTGGGCGGTGTGCCGGCGTGGACGTGGGAAGAGCTGGAGCCCCTGATCGCCGGTGTGGATGCCCTCTACGTGAACTTCCTCTCCGGGATCGAGCTCGACCTGCCGACCGCGCAGCGACTGCGCGCCGCTTTCCCGGGGCCGATCTACGCGGATCTGCATTCCCTCTTCCTGGGGCCGGCATCGAACGAGCCGCGCCGCCCGCGGCCGCTCGAGCGCTGGCAGGAGTGGCTCCGCTGCTTCGACGCAATTCAGCTCAACGAGGACGAGCTGGCGCTGCTTGCGCCTGAGGTTGCGGATCGGGACTGCCTGGAGCGTCAGCTCCCCTGCTACGGCCCCGGACTCGTGCTGGTGACCGAGGGCGGGAAGGGTGTGCGCTACGTCATGGCGGAGGGTATGCCGGCGGATCCACTTCTCTGGCGCTCGCGCCCGGCGGGGTCGGAGATCCGGCGCGGGGAGGTACCCGCACCTCAGGGGCGCCTCGCCGGTGACCCGACCGGGTGTGGGGACGTGTGGGGGGCGGGGTTCATCACCGGTTTGCTTGCCGGGCTGGAGCTGGAGGAGGCGATCGTCCGGGCAGAGCGGCTCGCCGCGACCAAGATCCTGCACCCCCGTACGGATCGGCTGCACGAGCGGCTCGCGGACACGGTGGATCGAACCTAGAGAGGGTTGGTAGCGTGGCCGCGTTGCACAGCGAGCCCCGGTTTGTGTCGTGCATCCGCGTTCCCTATTCTCTGACTCCATGAAGCGAGTTGTCACGGTTCCGGCCACGCTGGACGATCGCGGCTTCGACAGCCTGGTCCAGGAGATCGCCGACATAGACGAGGCGGGGGAAGGAGGTCCCGGCGACCGGCTGCTGTTCGACGCCCGCCACGTGCGCTGGGCGGATCCGTACGGCATGACCGGGCTGCTGGCGATCGGCACCTATCTGCGCGGGCGCGGACATACGCCCCTCCTCCAGCTCCCGGAGTCCTCGGAAGTGCTCAGCTATCTCGGGCGCATGGGCTTCTTCCGGCTTGCGGGGGAGGCGTTCGAGGTGAACGGCGCGCCTCGGGGGCGGCGCGCCGAGGCCTCGAGCGTGCTGCTGGAGATCACCCCGATCAACTCGCACGAGGACGTTCACGGCGTGATCGATCTGGTCATGGACCGCGCCGGTACGATCCTGACGGAGCGGCTACATTACTCGCGTGTAGACGCGGGGATGTTCAGCATGGTCCTCTCGGAGGTCTGCCAGAACATCATCGAGCACGCGGAGGCGGGCGGCTGGGTGGGCATCCAGACGTATAACTGGGCCAAGCGGCTCGGGAGGCAGGTGGTGGTCATCGCCGTGATGGACCTGGGGGTGGGCTTCCGTGGCTCTCTCGCGCGCGAGCACGCCGCCCGCTTCGGCGATCGCTGGAGCGACGCCACCGCCCTGGAGGCGGCCTTCATCCATGGCACCACGCGCTTCCGCGACCCAGGGAGGGGCCAGGGTCTGAAGCAGATCCGGAGGCGGGTGACCGGCTGGGGTGGGAAGGTCTCGATCCGCAGTGGCACCGCCCGCATCGCCGACATCCCCGACTGGGACGACGCCTTGCCTCTGCAGACCGGCCTGGCACCGTTTCCCGGGGCGCAGATATTGATCGTGCTGCCGGCGAAGTGACGCTGGGCGGGTTATGCCGTTATACGTTGTCCGTTATCCGTTATCCGTTTTTTTATCAGTTGTAAGTGGGGACCCGTGGGCCGCCTACAAGCGAAGAGTCGAATGCTTGTCGTTGTCCTTGATGTCCGACGACCTGTCCGGACGGATAACGGATAACGGATAACCTCTACACAACCGACTATATGCATTACGCCACTTTCCAGACGACCAAAGGCTCCTTCACCGCCGAGCTGTACTCCGATGACGCCCCGGGCACGGTGGCGAACTTCGAGAAGCTGGTGGGTGAGGGGTTTTATGATGGCATCGCCTTCCACCGCGTCATCCCTGACTTCGTGGTCCAGGGGGGTGACCCGCAGACGAAGGAGCTTCCGCTCGACCACCCGCGGATCGGTAGCGGTGGGCCGGGTTACACCATCAAGTGCGAGACGAAGGGGAACCCGCGCACGCACGAGGAGGGAGCGCTTTCCATGGCGCACGCGGGCCGTGATACCGGTGGCAGCCAGTTCTTCATCGTACTGAACGAGGGGAATTGCCGTCACCTCAACGGCGTGCACACCGTCTTCGGTAAGGTGGTCGAGGGAATGGACGTGGTGCGGCAGTTGCGCCGCGGGGATCGCATGGAGAGCGTTACGATCGGCGACGCCGCGGCCGCCTGAAGTGATGATGGCGCGCGCCGGGATGTCGGCCCTCGACATCGACCTCACCCGTATTCACCGCCGGACGGTGACCTCGTTCTACAGCAACCTGGTCACCCGACCGACCGGCCGCGCCGTGCGCATGGGGGTGGAGAGCCAGCTGGCGGAGCTGAAGCCCACGCATGCTCTCTGCCTCTCGATTCTCGACTTTTCCCAGGTGAACGTTCTCGACTACTCCTGCGCGGACGAAATCGTCGCGAAGCTCCTCCTCCGTTATCTGCCCCCCGATCGGCCGACAGAGGCCTACTTCGTCGCGCGGGGCCTGGAGGATCACCACCGCGAGGCGGTCGAGGAGGTGCTCCAGCGCCACCGGCTGATGTTGGTGGCGGTCAACCGCGATCACACCTCCAGCCTCCTCGGCGCGTGCAATCCCTTCGAGCGCGCCTGCTGGAGCGCCCTGGCGGCCCGTACCTGCGCCAGCCTCGAGGAGGTCTCTCAGGACACCGGTCTCCCCGAAATGGTGGTTGCGCCCACCCTCACCAAGCTCCTGCAGCAGAGGGTGGCGCTCTCGCTTCCCGACGAGAAGATCTGCGAGCTCTCGACTCTCGCGCGTGATCGATGAGCACCGCTGGCCACGAGCACCCGAGCGACCTGGGGTTCTCCACGCGCGCGGTGCACGCCGGAGATCCGCCGCGCGTGGTGGGAGAGCCCGTCGTCAATCCGATCTATCAGACCTCCACCTTCTTCAGCGATCCAGCCGGCGAGGGCGAGGTCTTCTACTCGCGCTACGGCAACAACCCCAACCACCGCCGGGTGGAGGAGCGCGTACGCGACCTCGAGGGCGCCGAGGCGTGCCTGGTGACCGGCAGCGGCATGGGCGCCATGGTTTCGGCGATCCTCTCCTGCGTCCGGGCCGGCGATCACATCCTCGCCGCCGAAGCGCTCTATGGCGGAACCCGCATCCTGCTCGATCGTGAGCTGAGCCGCCTGGGGATCGAGTCCAGCTACGCCGACCTGCTGGCCCCGGGCTGGGAGCGCCATCTGCGTGACAACACCACCGTCGTTCTCTGCGAGACGCTCTCCAACCCGCTGCTACGCTTCACCGATCCCGCGGATCTGGCGCCGGTGTGTCGCGAACGCGGCGCGGCATTGATCGTGGACGCCACCTTCACGCCCTCCTACAACCTGCGGACGCTGTCGCGAGGCGCCGACCTGGTCGTCCACAGCGCGACGAAGTACTACGGCGGCCACAGCGATGTGACCGCTGGCTTGGTCTGTGGCAGCGAAGAGCGGATGGCTCCTGTTCGGCAACGAGCGGTCACCTTCGGTGTGGCGCCGGATGCCCACGCCGCCTGGATCCTGGAGCGCGGCATCAAGACGCTCGCGCTCCGCATGGAGCGGCACAATCGCAACGGCCTGGAGGTATCCCGCTGGTGCGAAGGACGCGCCGGGATCCGCCGGGTGCATTACCCCGGTCTGGAGAGTCATCCGGATCACGCGCGGGCCGCCGAAGTGCTTACGGGATTCGGCGGGATGATGGGGATCGAGCTCGAGGGCGGAGGGGACGCGGCGACCCGCTTCGTCTCGGCGCTTCGGCTGGTGAAGCCGGCGCCTAGCCTCGGCGGGGTGGACACCCTCGTCTCGGAGCCGCGGCACACCTCGCACGTAGCGATGACGCCGGAAGCGCGCGCCGCTCAGGGACTCGCCGATGGCTTCGTGCGCTTCTCCCTCGGCATCGAGGATCCCGAGGACATCATCGCGGATATCGATCAGGCGTTGAAGACGATTGGCTGAGGTTTTTGGGTATTCGTTATTCGTTGTCCGTTATCCGCTATCCGTCCGGACCAGGGGGCCAGCCGCCAGCGTCGTCGCGGGATGTTGCGGCCACTGCGGAAGCAGGGGTTACCGGTTCGGACGGATAGCGGATGACGGATAACGGATAACCCGTTCAGAACGATCAGTGAGCGCGGAGATCATAGATATTCTCGTAGTCGGCGCGGGCCCCTGCGGCATTGCCGTAGGGGTCGCGGCACGTCACGAGGGCTTATCGTGCGTGCTGTTCGATCGCGGGGCGGTGACCCAGTCGATGATCGAGCACCCGACCTACACCACCTACTTCAGCGGTCCGGAGAAGCTGGAGATCGGCGGCCTTCCGTTCACCACCGCGGGTGACAAACCAACGCGGCGGGAGGCGCTTCGCTATTATCGGCGCGTCGCCAGGTATTACGACCTCCGCATTCGTCAGTACGAAGAGGTGCGGGAGATCCGGCGCGAGGGCGAGCTGTTCCGGGTCGCCACCCGCTCTCGCGGGGAGGAGCGGTCTTACCTGGCCCGGGCGGTGGTGATCGCCACCGGGTACTACGACACGCCGCGGTCCCTGGGCGTTCCGGGCGCCGACCTGCCCAAGGTGACGCACTATTTCACCGAGCCCTTCCACTACTTCGACCAGGACGTGCTGGTCATCGGTGGTGGAAACTCCGCCGCGGACGCGGCGCTCACCATCTGGCGGGAAGGGGCGCGAGTCACCCTCGTTCACCTCTTCGACGAGCTGGATGCCGGGGTGAAGCCCTGGGTGCGGCCGGACATCGACAACCGGATCAAGGAGGGATCGATCCCGGCCCTCTGGCGCCACAAGGTGGCCGAGATCCGCGAAAAGGAGGTGGTGGTGGAGTCGCTGGATACCGGCGACCAGCGGGTCCTGCCGAACGATTGGGTCCTGGCGCTGATCGGCTACGTACCTGATGCCCGGTTCCTGCGCGACCTGGACGTGCCGATCGATCCCGAAACGGGAATCCCCCAGCACGATCCCGAGACCATGGAGACCAGGACGCCGGGGGTGTTCCTCGCGGGGGTAGTGGCGGCCGGGTACGACGCGAACAAGATCTTCATCGAGAACGGCAAGCTGCACGGTCCTCTGATCGCTCGCGCGGTGGCGCGGCGGCTCGGACGCGCATGAGAGCCGTGCGCTGCGCGTGGCTCCTCCTGGCGACCCTGGTGGCGCCTGCGTGCGCGCAGACTCCGGCCGCTCCCGATGCCCCGCTCGGGGTCGTCGACACCGCCCTGATCATGGCGGATCTGCGCACGCTGGCGGCGGACTCGATGGAGGGCAGGGGGACCGGCAGCGCGGGGATCGAGCGGGCTCGCCGCTACCTGGTTGGCCGCTTCGAGGACGTCGGATTGCGATCGTTCGAGGGCAGCTACGAGCTGCCCTTTGCGTTGCGACGCGATGGCGAGGTCGTGCGGGCGGTCAATCTCGTTGGGTACGTTCAGGGAGAGGATGCGGTGGGACCCGTCATGGTGGTCACCGCGCATTACGACCACCTCGGCAACCTGGACGGCGAGATATTCAACGGCGCCGACGACAACGCCTCGGGAGTGGCCGCGCTCCTCGCCCTGGCTCAGCACCTCGCCGAGCATCCTCCCCGGCACACCGTGGTCTTCGCCGCGCTCGACGCGGAGGAGGTCGGCTTGAAAGGCGCCGAAGCGCTGGTCTCGGACCCGCCCATACCGTTGGAGCGGATCGCCCTCAACCTGAACTTCGACATGGTGGGGCGGAACGAGCGGGGGGAGCTCTACGCCGCGGGAGCATTCCACTATCCCTTCCTCCGCCCCCACCTCGAGGCCATCGCCGAGAGCGCGCCGCTGCGCCTACGTCTGGGCCACGACTCGCCGACCCTCCCACCCGGCGACGACTGGACCTTCCTCTCCGATCAGGGGCCCTTCCACCGGGAGGGGATTCCCTTCGTCTACTTCGGCGTCGAGGACCATCCGGACTACCACCGGCCCACCGACGACGCCGAACGCATCGATCCGACCTTCTTCGCGGACGCGGTGGCGACACTGATCGCGGCCGCGGACCACTTCGACGACGCGCTCGAGGAGATCGACCGAGCACGCTAGCCCGCGAGTGGCGGTGAGAGTCGAAATGCTGACGGGCGCAGAAAAGATCAGGGGCACGGGATCGGACCCGTGCCCCTGATCGCAGCGAGGCTCCCCTATGCCGCGTTACACCGTCATACCGCCTACACCGTCGCGAGCGCCTCCGGCTGCTCCCACCGGTCGCCCGGGTAGCGGTAGGGCGGAGCGATCAGGGGCTCGCCCTCACGGTGGAGGGTCCCCTTGTAGCGCATGTGCTCCTCGTGCACGCCGAAGTTCTCCTTCTGCAGCGCCCTGATGCGCTCGATGTCCTCGGTGGTGAGGTCCGGCTTATCCGAGGCGGCCGCGAACTCCTCCAGCTGCTCGACGTTGTAGATGTTCGGCAGGGTGGTCATCACCGCCGGTGAGGCCAGCAGCCACTTCAGCGCCGCCTGGCCCAGCGTGATGTCCCGCCCCTCGGTGAGGAACGAGAGCGTCTGGATCTTCTTGAGTCCGTTGAGGAGCCAGGAGCGCGGGCGGTGGCGACGGTGGTCGTTCTTGGCGAACTCCGTCGTTTCCGTGTACCTGCCCTCCAGCAGGCCCGAGGAGTGGGTGACACGAACCATGATCCCCGTCTCGCCCGTCTCCTCCGCCGCCTCGGTCAGCACCTGCCCCGGGTAGGGCTCGAGGATGTTGTTGATGAGCTGCAGTGACTTCACCCGCCGCTCGCGGATGAGGTCCAACCCCTCGTATAGGTAGCCGTTGGAGGGGCCCAGCGCGCCTCCCCAATGGCGCATCTTACCCTCCTGCCGGAGCTTCTCGAACGTCTCCCAGATCTCGTCGTTGGCGACGTGTTCAGCCTTGGCGTTGTGGTAGACGACGATGTCGATGGTATCCGTCTTCATCCGCCGTAGAGACTGCTCTACGGCGAAGCGGATGTACTCGGGATCGGCGTTGTGCGGGATCTCCTGCTGACCGCGGCGTACGTTGGGGTTGTTGTAGAAGTCGTAGCCGACCTTGGTGGCGTACACGACCCGATCGCGACGGTCGCTGAACGCGCGCCCGAGCAGCTCGTCCGCGCGTCCGTTCCCGTAGGTGTCCGACGAATCGTAGAGGGTTACGCCCAGGTCGTAGGCCCGATGCAGCAGGGAGACCGCTTCGTCGTCCGTGAACTCTCCCCACCAGCCGGCGGCGAGCGTCCACAATCCGAAGCCAACCTCGGAAACGGTGACGTCGGTGCCGGGATAGGTGCGGTATTTCATGGCGTCCTCAGCGGTTTCATGCCCGCGTCCGCGGGCGAAGTAGATGAAGTAGATGATGATGGATCAGGGGCTGGGCGCGATCAATCACACCCGGCCGCGACTGCATATCCACGCTCCAGATCGACCAGTGGAGCAGGGTAGTCGCCCGAGAAGCAGGCGGAGCAGAAGCTCAACCCGTCGGCGGCAACCGCGTCGAGCATTCCTTCCAGAGACAGGTATCCGAGCGAGTCCACTCCCAGGTGCTCGCGGATCTCATCGGTGTCCATGCGAGAGGCGATCAGCTCCTCCCGGGTCGGCATGTCGATGCCGTAAAAGCAAGGGTGGCGCACCGGCGGCGAAGCGAGCCGGAAGTGGACCTCCGTTGCCCCGGCTTCCCGCAGCATCCTCACCAGACCCTGGGAGGTGGTGCCCCGGACCAGCGAGTCGTCCACCACCACCACGCGCTTACCCTCGAGCACCTCGCGCACGGGGCTGTACTTCAGGCGGACCTTGAAGTCGCGTCCCGCTTGCGACGGCTCGATGAAGGTGCGACCGACGTAGTGGTTCCGGATGAGCCCCAGCTCGAAAGGGACCCCGGAGGCCTCGGCGAATCCGAGCGCCGCCGAGTTGGCGGAGTCCGGAACGGAGATCACACAATCTGCCTCCGCGGGCTGCTCCAGCGCCAGCCGCCGCCCGAAGGCGCGCCGCGCCCGATCGACAGACTGCCCCCACAGGTGCGAGTCGGGCCGCGCGAAGTAGACGAGCTCGAAGACGCACGCCGCGGGTGGCGTGTAGGCGCCCAGCGGGCGCAGGCGGGTCAGCTCGCCATCCCGGATCTTGAGGACCTCGCCGGGCTCGATGTCGCGGATATAGCGCGCGCCCACAATGTCCAACGCACAGGTCTCCGAGGCGAGCACGTAGCCTCCGTCCTTGTAGCCGAGCACCAGTGGTCGGAAGCCGTGCCGGTCGCGCGCGGCATAGAGGGTGTCCCCCACTGTGATGAGAACGGAGAACGCGCCCTCGAGCTGCGAGAGCGCGTCGTCGATCTGCGCGTCCACTCCTTCCCGGCGCGAGCGGGCCACGAGGTGCACGATCACCTCGGAATCGATGGTGGTCTGGAAGAGCGCCCCCTCCCGCACGAGCCTGCCGCGCAGCTCCTGCGCGTTCGTGAGATTTCCGTTGTGAGCGAGCGAGAGATCCCCTTCGCTGTACCTGACCAGCAAGGGTTGTGCGTTGTGCAGACCAGCGCCCCCGGCCGTCGAGTAGCGGATGTGACCGACCGCGAGCGAACCCTTCAGCCCCTCCAGGTCGGCGGCGCTGAACGCGTCGGAGACCAGCCCGGTGCCCTTGTGGATCCGGCTTCCGTCCGGGCTGGTCGTGTCCACAGACACGATCCCTGCCGCCTCCTGTCCGCGGTGCTGCAGTGAGTACAGCGCCAGGAACACCAGCTTAGCGGCATCCGGAACACCACTGACCGCCGCGATTCCACACATGACTGCGAATCTATGTACGGGTACGATCGCTCCTCACGGGAGCGCTACCTCCGAATGCAGGGCCACGTCGACGTCGGCCGCCGTCCCTTCCATGCGCCTCGGGATGGCCCGCTCGTAGATGAGCGCGAGCTCCTGAATGGGCGCATCGATCCCGCCGTTGCCGGTGCGAATCCGGAACTGGCCGCCGACCTCACCGACCGTACCGATGCGGGCGGCCGGCACCCCTCTCGTTTCCATCAAGGAGAGAAGACGGTCGACCGTCTTCGGCGCCGTGCTCACCACGACCCGGCTCTGGGTTTCGCCGAAGAGCAGCGCGGCCTCCGGCAGCTCGTCGGCGAGCTCGACATCGATGCCGAATAGCGAATCCCCGCCGATGGCGCCCTCCACCAGGGCCACGGCCAATCCACCGTCGGAGCAGTCGTGGGCGGAGCGCACCAGCCCCGAGCGGATCGCTTCCAGCAGCGCCTGCTGAAGGGAGCGCTCCGTCTCCAGGTCGAGCGCTGGCGCATCGCCGGCGACCAAGCCGTGGATCGTGCGCAGGTACTCGCTTCCGCCGATCTCGTCCGTGTTCCGACCCAGCAGGACGATGGCGTCCCCCGTGCCCTGGAAGGCCGAACGGGTCACGTGGGCGAGGTCCTCGACCAGGCCGACCATGCCGATCGTCGGCGTGGGATAGATCGCGCCGCGCGGGTTCTCGTTGTACAGCGAGACATTGCCCCCCGTAACCGGCGTCTCCAGCACGCGGCACGCCTCGCCGATCCCTCGTATCGCTTCGGAGAGCTGATGGTACACCTCAGGCTTCAGAGGGTTGCCGAAGTTGAGGTTGTCCGTGACCGCCAGCGGGCGCGCCCCAGAGCAGACCAGGTTACGGGCGGCTTCGGCCACCGCGATCGCCCCGCCACGGTAGGGATTGAGGTAGACGTAGCGTCCGTTGCAGTCCGTCGTCGCTGCGATCGCCTTGTTGGTGCCCCGGAGACGGAGAACGGCCGCGTCGGAGCCGGGGCCCACGACCGTGTTCGTGCGAACGGTGTTGTCGTACTGCTCGTACACCCACCGCTTGGAGGCGATGGTCGGCGAATCGAGGAGCTGGCGAAGGGTCCACCCGGCATCGCTCTCCTCCGGCCGGGGGCGCAGCTCCCGGGCGTCCCACTCCCGCAGCCTGGCAATCTCCGGACTCTCCCGCCCTTCACGGGTGTAGGTCGGGCACTCGTTCACCAGCGGCTCGCCGGGAATATCCACTACGACCCGACCGTTCTCGCGGATCACGTAGCGGCCCGTGTCCGTTACGTGGCCAATGGTGGCTCCGTCCAGATCCCAGCGGGCGAGGATCGCCCGGACCTCCTCCTCGTGGCCCTTGCGGGCGACCACGAGCATGCGCTCCTGCGTCTCGGAGAGCAGGATCTCGTACGGGGTCATCCCGGACTCGCGAACGGGCACCCGGGTGATCTCGATGTCCACCCCCGTGCCGCCGCGCGCCGCCATCTCCGTGGAGGAGGAGACCAGCCCGGCCGCCCCCATATCCTGGATCCCGACGATGTGACCCGAGCGGATCAGCTCCAGCGACGCCTCGAGCAGCAGCTTCTCGGTGAAAGGATCGCCGACCTGCACCATCGGCCGCTTCGCCTCGCTCTCCTCCGATAGCTCGGCGGAGGCGAAGGTGGCGCCGTGAATGCCGTCCCGTCCGGTCCTGGAGCCCACCGCCATGATCGGGTTGCCCACCCCCTCCGCCACGCCCTTGATGAGGTCCTCCCGCTTCATCAGGCCGATTGCCATGGCGTTCACCAGCGGGTTGCCCTCGTAGGCGGCATCGAAGACCACCTCGCCCCCAACCGTGGGAATACCCACGCAGTTGCCGTAGTCGCCGATGCCGCGCACCACTCCCGCGAAGAGGTAGCGTACCCGCGCGCCCTCGGGGCCGTCGAGATCGCCGAAGCGGAGCGAATTGAGCACGGCGATGGGCCGTGCGCCCATGGTGAAGACGTCACGGAGGATGCCGCCCACACCCGTGGCCGCCCCCTGATAGGGCTCGACCGCCGAGGGGTGGTTATGAGACTCGATCTTGAACGCCACCGCCAGGCCGTCGCCGACGTCGATCACGCCTGCGTTCTCGCCCGGTCCCTGGAGCACCCAGGGGGCCCTGGTCGGCAGGGTGCGTAGCAGCGGCTTGGAGTTTTTGTAGCCGCAGTGCTCCGACCACATCGCGCTGAACACGCCCAGCTCGGTGAAGGTCGGCTCCCGACCCAGAATCTCCAGGATGAGCCCGTACTCCTCCTCCGACAGACCATGCTCCGCGACCAACTCGGGCGTGATCTCGGGATCGCCGGGCCTACGCAACGGGGTTTCCGATGACATTTCAGTGCAAAAATTACGAATTACGAATTACGAATTACGAGCTTTCGGCTTTGGTCGGCTGTTTCGCTCGGAGTGCGATCGAGCCGAGCGCAACCCGATCCAAGCACCGAAGTCCGGCGTCTTCCAACTCGCGATTCGTACCCCATAATCCGTAATTCGTAATTCGTAATTCGTAATTCGTAATTCGTAATTCCCCGCCCCCGCCGCCTATGCCGCGGTTCCTGCGAGGAACTCAGCCAAAGCTCTGAATATTCCCGCCCCGTCCGCACTCCCCAGGAGGGGGTCCACCGCGCGTTCAGGGTGGGGCATCATGCCGAGCACGTTGCCGCGCTCGTTGAGGATACCGGCGATGTTGCGCACCGAGCCGTTCGGATTTGCCGCCGGGGTCACGCGGCCGTGCGCGTCGCAATAGCGGAAGGCCACGCGGCCCTCCGCCTCGAGGCGGTCGAGGACCTCCTCGTCGGCCACGTAGCACCCCTCACCGTGTGCAATCGGCACCTTGAGCACGTCGCCCTTCTGGTAGCTCGATAGGAAGGGCGGCTCGGTGCTCTCCACCCGCAGGTACACCGGGCGGGAGATGAACTTGAGGTTGCGGTTGCGGATCAGCGCGCCGGGCAGCAGGTGCGCCTCGCAGAGGATCTGAAAGCCGTTGCAGATGCCGGCCACCGGCCCGCCTTGCTCGGCGAACTCGCGCACCTCGCGCATGATCGGGCTGAAGCGCGCGATGGCGCCGGCCCGCAGATAGTCGCCGTAGCTGAAGCCGCCGGGGAGGAAAACGGCGTCTACACCCTCCAGATCGTGCGACTTGTGCCAGAGGAAGACGGTCTCGACCCCCAGCACCTCGCGTACCGCCCGATAGCAGTCGTAGTCACAGTTCGAGCCGGGAAAGGTCACCACCCCGATCTTCATGCTCGTAGCTCCAGTACGCGAAACGCCGTCATCCTTCCGACACCGTCACGTCGAAATCTTCCGTCACCGGGTTGGCGAGGAGCTGCCTGCACATCGCCGTGGCCGTCTCGCGCGCCGCCTCCGCCGATGCGGCGCTGAGGATCAACGTAATCAGGCGGCCGACGTGCACCTCGCCGACCCCCTCGAACCCCAGTGAGGCGAGCGCATCTGCCACCGCTTTTCCCTGCGGGTCCAGGATCCCCTTCCGGGGGACTACCCGGACCTCTACCCGATATTCGTTCACGTTCATTCCTTGAAAAATCGTGGACGGCGGCGGCGCCGAAAGCGCGGTCGCGGCCGGATCTCACTGTAGTCGAGCTCCCGCACCTCCCCCTCGTCGCTGGCTTCGTCCAGCAGCGGATCCTGCTCGGGAAGCCGCTCGAGAAAGCCCAGCGCCACTGTCCGCAGCAGACCGTAGGCGATGTAGATGACGGCCATGGGGAAGAAGAAGTACTCGGGCACTGTCAGCGCCGCGACGACTGAGGCGATCGCGAGGCCCAGCGCAAGGCGGCCACCCCAGGTCCGGAAGGTGAGGCGTGGCACCACCGGATAGAGGACGTGGCTGACCATCAGTCCAGCGCACACGACCAGGATCCAGCCCGCCCCCTGGTGCACGTTGACCTCGGAGAAGTACGTGCGGAAGAGGGGGGTCTGGGTGAAGCTGTAGTAGGTCGAGAGGGTGACGCCGGCGGTGGGGGAGGGGAGCCCGTGGAAGTTCGTCTTCGCGATCCCGGCCTGTTCGACGTTGAAGCGCGCCAGGCGAATGATGGCCGCGCTCACGTAGATGAAGGCCATGATCCAGTTCCAGCCTCCATCGCCGAGGAAGGCGAAGTAGACGATCAGCGCCGGGGCCACGCCGAAGCTGATCGCGTCCACCAGCGAGTCGAGTTGCTCGCCGAACTGGCTGCCCGTTCCGGTGAAGCGGGCGACCCTCCCATCGAAGAGGTCGGCGAACGCCGCCAGCACGATCAGCCAGCCCGCCATCTCGTACCGCCCGCGCGCCGCCGCCACGATCGCCCAGATCCCCAGGAACAGGTTGCCCAGCGTGAAGGCGCTGGGCAGGACGATCACTCCCCCGCGAAGCCGGCGACGCGCGACGGCTGTCACGGCGTGAGCCCCCAGGTGCTCAGGTCTACCTCGTCGAGGGGGGTGCCGGTCAGCCGCTGGAACACGTCCTGGTAGCGTCGCGACATCCCTTCGACCACCTCGCGGGGAAGGTCGGGTGCGGGAGGTTGCTTGTTCCACTCGCCGTGTCGGACCAGCTCCTCCAGGTAGTCGCGGAGCGGCTGTTTGTCGAGCGACGGTTGCCTGCGGCCGGGCGCGTAGAGGTCGGCTGGCCAGAACCGGGACGAATCGGGGGTGAGGACCTCGTCGATCAGGACGATCGCCCCGTCTTCGCCGCGACCGAACTCGAACTTCGTATCGGCGATGATGATACCCCGCTCGGCGGCAATGTCCCTGCCTCGTTCGTAGACCGCGATGCTGGCATCCCGCAGGCGCGCCGCCACCTCCGGACCGAGCATCCGCTCCACCTCGGAGAAGGGGATGTTCTCGTCGTGCCCTTCTTCCGCCTTGGTCGCGGGGGAGAAGGTCGGCTCGGGCATCCGGTCGCTCTCCACCATGCCGGGCGGGAGGGGCTCTCCGGCCAGCGTGCCGAATTCCCGGTACTCCTTCCACGCCGAGCCCGACAGGTACCCGCGGACGACGCACTCCACCGGGAAGGGCTCCAGCTTCTGCACCAGCATCGAGCGCCGCCGCCACTGAGCCTCATTCGCTGCCAGCGCAGGGTAGCGTTCGATGATGAGTTGGGGATCGACGGAGATCAGGTGTCCGGGGATGAGGTCTCGCACCCGCGCGAACCACCACGCGGAGATGAGGGTCAGCACCTCCCCCTTGCGCGGGACGGGCTGTGGCAGGACGACATCGAAAGCGCTGACGCGGTCGGTGGCGACCAGAAGGAGGGCATCGCCCAGATCGTACACGTCGCGGACTTTGCCCCGCCTCAACAGTGGAAAGGGAAGGTCCGTCCGGGCGATCGGTTCGTTCAAGGCCGTTCGGGGCGCGCGTCTGGTGAAATTCAAAATTTAACACACCGGGCGGGAGGGTGCTAGGTCGCCACCTTCCCCTCCAGATACCGGAAAAACGCCTCCACGCTGAGCGGCTCGCCGGTGGCGCGCTGGCAGAGCTCGAAGGCGCTGAAGCGGCGCCCGTGCCGGTGGATCTTCTCGCGCAGCCAGTCCTGCAGTGGCGCGAACTCGCCCCTGGCGATCGCGTCCTGCAGGGAGGGCACCTCCCGGTTGGCCGCGCTCCAGAACTGGGCCGCGTAGAGGTTGCCCAGGGTGTAGGTCGGAAAGTACCCGATCGCCCCCATCGACCAGTGAATGTCCTGGAGGCACCCCTGTCGGTCGTCGGGCACCTCCAGGCCGAGATCCTGGCGCATCCGCTCGTTCCACGCTCCCGGCAGCTCGCGCACCGGCAGATCTCCTGAAAGCAGCGCCCGCTCGAGGTCGAAGCGTAGCAGGACGTGCAGGTTGTAGGTCACCTCGTCGGCCTCGACGCGGACCAGGCCTGGCTTCACCCGGTTAGCGGCACGAACCACGTCGTCGACGCTGGCGCCACCAAGGTCGGAGCCGAGCAGCCGCCGCGCCTCGGGGAGAGCCCAGCTCCAGAAGGGGGCCGAGCGTCCCACGAAGTTCTCCCACAGGCGCGACTGGCTCTCGTGGATGCCGAGGCTCGCGGATTCGGCCAGCGGCTCGCCGAAATGCGCTTCCTTCGGAAGCCCCTGCTCGTACATCCCGTGCCCTGCCTCGTGCATCGTCGAGCTCAGCGCATCCAGGAAGTGTGCCTCGTCGAAGCGGGTGGTGAGGCGCGTGTCGCCGGGGCCGATCGCCTCGCAGAAGGGGTGGGTGGAGACGTCCAACCGGCCCGCTTCGAAGTCGAAGCCGATCCGCTGCGCCACGAAGCGGTTGAGCTCCATCTGCTTCGACACCGGGATGGTCAGCCCGTCGATCGGCGTGGACAAACGGGCGTGGCGGGGCGCGGCCTCGGCGATCAGCGGGGTGAGCCGTGCGCGCAGCTCGCTGAAGATCTGGACGAGCGGCTCGGCGGTGGCGTCCGGCTCGTACTCGTCGAGCAGAGTGTCGTAGACGGGAGCGTCCGGCCGGTAGCAGAGCGCCTTCTGCCGCGCCAGATCGAAGCTCTTCTCCAGCCAGGGAGCGAAGCTGCCGAAATCGCTCGCCTCCCGAGCGTCGCGCCAGGCGCGCTGCGATAGCGCCGCGGTCTGGGCAATCTCGCGCACGAGAGAGCCGGGGAGCTTCAATGCCCGGTCCAGGTCCCTGCGGATCTCCCGCAGATTGGCGGACGCGTCGGGATCGTTGCGGAGGTCGGGGTCCGCTTCGGCGGTCGCCAGCCATTCCTGCACCTCCGGCCGGGTCCGCCGCTCGTGTACGAGCCCGCTCAGCGCTGCGAGCTGATCCGCTCGCAGGGAGGCGCCGCGGGGTGGTAGCTGGGTCTCCTGATCCCACGCCAGCACGGCTCCCGCCGAGGCCAGGACCGCCGTTTCGCGGAGGTCTTTCAGCAGCGCCTCGTACGCTGCCCGAGCGGTGCGCGGCTCAGACATGGAGCTCCGGGGCAGTTCGGTTGACCTCCGAGCCGTATCGCTCGAGCACCGGCTCGACCCATTCCGCCAGGAAAACGTCCACCTGTTCCGGTGCCCGGCCGACATAACGCTCCGGCCGCAGCTCCTCCTCCAGCTCCTGGCGGGTGACCCCGAAGGTCGGGTCGGCCGCGATCCGGTCGAGGAGGTCGTTCGGCAGACCCTGCAGCTTGATCCGCTTGCCCGCCTCCAGCGAGTGCTGCCGCACTCTCTCGTGGAGCTCCTGGCGATCGCCGCCGCGCTTCACGCTGCGCATCATCAGGTTCTCCGTCGCCATGAACGGTAGCTCCTCCATCAGATGGCGACGAATCATCTCCGGGTTGACCACCAGGCCCGCCGCGACGTTGTGCTGGATGAGCAGGATCGCATCGATGGCCAGATACGCTTCGGGGACGGCGATTCGCTTGTTCGCCGAGTCGTCGAGCGTGCGCTCGAACCACTGCGTGGCTGCGGTGAAGGCCGGATCGATGACCAGAGTGATGGCGTGCCGTGCCAGCGCGTTGATCCGCTCGCTGCGCATCGGGTTGCGCTTGTACGGCATGGCAGACGAGCCGATCTGGTGCTCCTCGAACGGCTCTTCCACCTCCTTCAGGTGCGAGAGAAGACGCACGTCGTTGGCAAACTTCGAGGCGGACTGTGCGATTCCGGCCAGGGTGGAGAGGCAGGCGTAGTCTACCTTGCGGGTGTAGGTCTGCCCGGTCACCCCGTAGCGCTGCTCGAAGCCCATCTTGCGGGACACTTTCTCGTCGAGGGCATCGATCCTGGCGGTATCGCCCTCGAAGAGGTCCATGAAGGACGCCTGCGTGCCCGTCGTGCCGCGGACGCCGCGGAAGCGCAGGGTGTCCAGCCGGAACTCGATCTCCTCGAGATCCAGCAGCAGGTCCTGGAGCCAGAGGGTCGCCCGCTTGCCCACCGTCGTGGGCTGAGCCGGCTGGAAGTGGGTGAAGCCCAGGGTGGGCAGCGCCCGGTACCTCCGCGCGAAGTCCGCCAGCGCCGCGATCACCCCGACCAGTCGCGTTCGGACCAGCCGGAGCGCCTCGCGATGCTGGATGAGATCGGTGTTGTCGCCCACGAAGGCGCTGGTTGCCCCCAGGTGGATGACGCCGCGCGCGGCCGGCGCCTGCTCGCCCAGGTGATGGACGTGCGCCATGACGTCGTGGCGGAGTTGCCTCTCCAGCTCCGCCGCCCGCTTCAGGTCCACGGTGTCGAGCTGCTCGCGGATCGCAGCGATCGCCTCGTCGGGGATTGGTAGGCCGAGCTCCTTCTCGGCCTCCGCAAGCGCCAGCCAGAGTCGACGCCAGGTGCCGAACTTGAACGCCGGCGAGAAGATGCGGGACATCTCCGCGGAGGCGTAACGCTCGGTCAGCGGGTTCGAGTATCGCTCGGAACTGCCGGTCATCGGGTACTCTGGTTCAGTGATTGGGGGGCGCCGCCGGCAAGACGGTCGAGCCGCCTGCTTCCTCTACTCCGTCCGCCTCCTCGCCGTCGTCCGCATACCATACCCGCGTGAGATACAGCCCCTGAGGCGGTGCGGGTGGCGAGGTCTCGAGCGCGGTGTCTGCCTTCAGCAATTCGGCCATCTCCTCCACCGGCCTCCGTCCCAGGCCGATCTCCACGAGCGTTCCTACCAGGTAGCGGACCATGTGGTGGAGGAAGCGGTTCGCCGAGATCCGCAGCTCTATGCCGATTGGCGCCCAGTCGACCCAGCGCGCCTCGGACACCATGCAGCGGTCCCCGCGCTCCTCCTGACCGGCTTTGGCGAAGGCGCGGAAACAGTTGTCGCCGATCAGGAGGTGGGTCGCCTCCGCCATCCTTTCCCGGTCGAGCTCCCGTCCCAGCGGCCAGCACCAGCGGGCGTGGAAGGGAGAGGCGGCCTCCGGGGAGGTGCCGATCCGGTAGACGTACGAACGCGAGCGGGCGTCGTAGCGCGGGTGAAAACGCGGCCTGGCCACGGAGGCATGCGCGACCCAGACGTCCCGCGGCAGCAGCGCGTTCATGGCGCGCCTCAGCTCCGCCGGGGCCCAGCGGACCGGCACGTCCACCGCCGCGACCTGGCCGACTGCGTGCACGCCCCGATCCGTCCGCCCCGAGCCGAGCACCCGTGTGGGTCTGTTGAGCAGCCGAGAGAGCACGCGCTCCAGCTCTCCCTGCACGGTTCGCTCCCGGGCCTGCAGCTGCCACCCGAAGAACTCGGCCCCGTCGTAGTGCAGGGTCAGGCGGATGCGGTGCGTCTCCGGGGTTTCCATGGCGGCGGAAAGCTAGACCCGAGCGGTCGAATGTCAAGCCGCCGCTTGGGTTTCGAACCGCACCGACAAGTTGACACGTTGGCTCGGGGATGACTACAATGCGGCCGCTCGAAGGGCCTGGCCCCGGCACGCCTCACACACCCAGCAAGCGCGAATGACCCAGACCCCCGACATCGAGCTCAGCACCCTGGTTCGCATCGCCTCCGAGCGTTCCCTCACGGTCGAGGAGGCGGAGGCCGCTTTCACCGAGGTGATGGAGGGTCGCGCCACCCCGGTCCAGATCGCGGCGTTGCTGGTGGGAATCCGCGCACGCGGGGCGGTGGCCTCGGAGGTGGCGGGGGGCGTGCGCGCGCTACGGAAGGCGATGGTGGCAGTGAATCCGCTGGGCGAGGGGCCGGTGGTGGATACCTGCGGCACCGGGGGTGGCGGCCTCACCACCTTCAACATCTCCACCGCCGCCGCGCTGGTCGCCTCGGCGGGGGGTGCGCGCGTGGCCAAGCACGGCAATCGCAGTTTCACCTCGCGGTGCGGCAGCGCGGACGTCCTCGAGACGCTCGGCGTCCGGCTGGAGCTCCCCCCGGAGCGGGAGGCTCAGATCCTGGAAGAGACCGGGATCGTCTTCATGTTCGCCCCTCTGCATCATCCGGCCATGAGACACGTGGGACCCGTCCGCCGTGAGCTGGCGATGCCCACGATCATGAACGTGCTAGGGCCGCTGACCAACCCGGCGGGGGCGAAGCGGCAGGTGGTCGGCGTGGCGGATCGGCAGCTTCTCGAGCTGGTAGCCGAGGCGCTCCGCGTCCTTGGTCACGAGCGGGCGCTCGTAGTGCACGGGGAGCCGGGGATGGACGAGTTCAGCCCGCTGGGGCCGACCGAGGTGGTGGAGCTTCGGGAGGGTGAGCTCTCGAGGTGGATCTTTGATCCGCAGCGCGAGCTGGGCTGGGAGACCTACGATCCTACCGAGCTGGCGGGTGGTGAGCGCGAAGAGAACGCCGCGACAGTTGCCGACGTGCTGTCGGGTCGGCTGAGCGGGGGAGCACGTGCGGCCGTCGTGTTGAATGCCGCCGCCGCCCTCTACATCGCTGACCGGGCCTCGAGCATTGCGGAAGGTGTGACCCTGGCGGAATCGCTCCTGGACTCGGGCAAGGCCTGGACGCAACTCGAGCGGCTCCGGAAAGCGTCGACGCAGGAAATCCGGGAAGTCGAGGAGGACGCCCCCTCGTCTTCGTGAGCGTCGGGTACGCCGAATTCCCGATCAGCTGACGATTCCGGACCGCGGATTTTTTCGACCAGTCGATTCCGCGGTCAGCGACTTTCCGGCCCGTTGGCTTTGCGACCAGTCCATCAGCACCGACAGATCAGTCGACCAACACCGCCCGAATCTTCCAGGGGCCGGGAAATACCGGCCGTTCCGCCGGGTGCGGGAAGACGAGCTTCTGCTCGCCCTTGCGGATCGTTCCGATCACGAAGACCCAGTGCTTGGCCCCTTCAGCGCCCTCGCCCGATACCTGCTGTCCAGTACGCATCGCTCCCCCACGTCAATACTTGCGGATGACCGCTACCACGATACCCTGGATCTGCACCTCAGCCTCGTCGTAGTACATCGGCTGCATCGTCGGATTGGCCGGCTGCAGTCGGATTCTTCCGCCAGGCTCGCGATAGAACTTCTTCACCGTGGCGGCATCGCCCCCGATCAGCGCCACCACCATCTCTCCGTTCTCCGCCGTCTGCCGGGAATTCACTACGATGTAGTCGCCGTCGCGGATCTGCTCGTCGATCATCGAGTTGCCCTGGACGCGGAGCACGAAGTTGTTGCCGCGCCGGAGCATGTCGTGAGGCACCGCGATCGTTTCCTGCTGCTCGACCGCTTCGATCGGAAACCCTGCCGCGACCAGCCCGAGCAGCGGGAGCTCCACCGCCAACGTCCCCTCCGCCGGCACCAGCTCCAGCGAGCGGCTCTTGTTGTAGTTCTTCCGCAAATAGCCTTTCTTCTCCAGATTACTGAGGTGCTCGTGCACCGTGGCCAGCGAGGAGTAACCGAAGGCGTTGGCAATCTCTTCGAAGCTCGGAGAGTAGCCGTACGTCTCGATGAAGCTTTCCACGTAGTCCAGGATGTGCTTCTGTCGCTTGGTCAGGGCCATAGATCGCGCGCGGTCTGGGTGAGGTCCTGAAGAGCCGAATAGAGACCGAACCACAGTATACCCGAAACAACGCCGAAGGGCAAGCAATTCGTTGAGTACCGTTCCGGCTTCGGCCGCCTCTCCCGATATCCTCTCGCGCATCGTCGACACCAAGCGGGCCGAAGTCGCGGCTCTGCGGCCGCATGCCGCCGAGCTGCGCGATCGTGCGCGGTGCGCGCCGCCGACCCGCGGCTTCGCGCGCGCACTGCGCCGGCCCGCGGAGGTGCGCCTGCTGGCGGAGATCAAGCGTCGCTCGCCCTCGGCCGGGCCCATTCGGCCGGGCTCGTCGCCCGATCAGGTCGCGACGGACTACCTCCGCGGCGGTGCCGCGGCGCTTTCGGTCTTGACGGACAGGGAGTACTTCGACGGCAGCCTCGAGGCGCTGCAGGCCGCCCGTGCGGCGGTGGACCTCCCCCTGCTGCGAAAGGATTTCACCATCGACCCGGTGCAGGTCTACGAGGCGCGCGCCGCCGGTGCCGATGCCGTGCTGCTCATCGTCCGCATCCTCGAGGACGAGCAGCTGCGGGAGCTACTCGGGTTGGCGGCCGATCTCGGGCTGGATAGCTTGGTCGAGGTGCACGACGCGGAAGAGATGGACCGCGCGCTGGCCGCCGGCGCGACGCTCCTGGGCGTCAACAACCGGGACCTGCGTACCTTTCGCACGGAGCTCGACCTCACGCTTCGTCTGGCTCCCCGGGTGCCCGCGCAGGTGACGCTGGTCGCGGAGAGCGGGATCCGCACGCCCGACGACGTATGCGTTCTCGGAGCGGCTGGCGTCGACGCGATCCTGGTGGGCGAGTCGCTGATGCGGCAGCCCGACCTGGCCGCCGCTGCACGCGCCCTGACCGGGTTGCCGAAGAAACCGCGACGAGAGGAACGATGACCGCCGTGCGGGTGAAGATCTGCGGGCTCACCAGGCGGCCCGATGCCGAGCTGGCGGCGGCATCGGGCGCTCACTATGGAGGAGTGATCCTCGCCCCCGGAGGTCGTCGCTCGATCGATCTGGCGGCCGCGGCGGAGGTGCTGGACGGTCTTCCCCTCCGGCGCGTCGGCGTGTTCGTCGACGCGACCGTCGAAGAGATGCGCCGCGCAGCTCACATCGTCTCGCTCGACGTGCTCCAGCTGCACGGCTCCGAGTTGCCCGAGACCGCGCAGCAGCTGCGCAGCGAAGGCCGCTGGGAGGTGTGGAAGGCGCTCCGCCCGCGCCCGGGTATGGACCTCGTGACCGAGTTGCGGCGCTACGCGGGACGGGTCGATGGCATCCTGCTGGACGGCTGGTCTCCCTCCGCGCCCGGCGGTACCGGTACACCCTTTCCCTGGGAGGCGGTCGCGCCGCACCGGGACGCGATTCCCCCGCGAGTGAGCCTGGTGGTGGCGGGAGGCCTGTCTCCCTCGAACGTTCGCGCCGCCATCGAGCTGCTGCGTCCCGACGTCGTGGACGTGAGCTCGGGCGTGGAGGACTCTCCCGGTGTCAAGAACGCGGACGCCGTGACCGCTTTTATAAGTGCGGCCCTCGATGCCGTCGCCGACCCCTTCCCGAGATCCTGATGTCCGAGTCTGTAATCGATACGCCCGCGAGCTCTTCCACCTCCGGCTGGTTCGGTCGTTTCGGGGGCCGCTTCGTGCCGGAAACGCTCATCGCTGCCCTCGATGAGCTGGTGGCGGTATACGCCGAGGCCTCGGCGGATCCGACTTACTGGGAAGAGCTCGGCGACCTCTGGCGCGATTACGTGGGTCGCCCCACGCCGCTCTATCACGCGCGCAGGCTCGGTGAGGCCGCGGGTGGGATCGAGGTCTACCTAAAGCGCGAGGACCTGAACCACACCGGCTCGCACAAGATCAACAACACCCTCGGGCAGGTGCTCCTCGCCCGGCGGATGGGGAAGCGACGCATCATCGCCGAAACGGGCGCCGGACAGCACGGCGTGGCCACCGCCACGGTGTGCGCGCTGTTCGGGCTGAATTGCGTGGTCTACATGGGGGAGGAGGACGTCCGGCGGCAGGCGCTCAACGTCTACCGCATGCGCTTGCTGGGCGCGGAGGTGAGGCCGGTCGGCAGCGGAACGCGCACACTGAAGGACGCCACCAACGAGGCGATCCGCGACTGGGTGACGAACGTCCAGGACACCCACTACATCATCGGATCGGTGGTCGGGCCGGATCCCTACCCGCGCATGGTGCGCGACTTCCAGTCGGTGATCGGCCGGGAGACACGCTCGCAGCTCCTGGAGATCACCGGCAGCCTCCCGGCAGCGGTGGTCGCCTGCGTCGGGGGAGGGTCCAACTCGATCGGGATGTTCCACCCGTTCCTCGAGGACGCGGAGGTCGAGCTGGTCGGCATCGAGGCGGCGGGCGAGGGATTGGAGACTGGTCGTCACGCCGCCTCACTCACCGCCGGGCAGCCCGGCGTACTGCACGGCGCGCTCTCCTATCTGCTGCAGGACGAGCACGGCCAGGTGGCCCCGGCGCACAGTGTCTCGGCGGGGCTCGACTACCCGGGTGTGGGTCCCGAGCACGCCTCCCTGCGCGATAGCGGCCGCGCGACCTACGCCAGCGTCACAGACCGCGAGGCACTCGACGGCTTCGAGCAGCTCTCCCGCCTGGAGGGGATCATCCCGGCGCTGGAGAGCGCCCACGCCATCGCCTACGTGCTGCGCGAGGGGCGGCGCTGGCGGGGAGGGAGGCCGGTGGTGATCTGCCTGAGTGGTCGCGGCGACAAGGACGTTGCGCAGGTGGCCGAGCTCACCCAGCAGGGGTTGGACACCTAGGGATGGACGGGCGGCAGGCCCCCGGGATCGGCGCCGCGGATTTTCCGACGGACTCCGCTGACCGCTCGCCGGTGGCGGGGCAGATCGAGGAGTTGCTGCGCACGTTCTCCTCGACCGTGCGCAGCTACCGGCTCTACGCCGGCAATGGGCCCATGCTCGAGCGGTTCGTGGTGGTCCTGCGCGAGCGGGTACGCGATGTCTGGGAGGAATTGGATCGCCTGCGGCTCGAGATCACGGAGAACGCCATCCTCTGGGAGGGGCACCGGGTTTATCCGACCGGCGACGCCGGTGCCGACCTCGCCTTTCTCTTCTACAAGGACGGTATCCGCACGGTGACGCTCCTGCCGGGGCTGGAGGAGGAGCTGGACCGCCTGCTCTCCGTGCTCGGGCGTGCACCGCAGCTCCGCGAAGAAGAGGACGACCTCGTCACCCTCCTGTGGGAGGAGAACCTGGCCGGCCTCCGGTACGAGCTCGTGGACCTGCCGGTGGACTCCATCGACCTCGGCGCTCCGAGCGGAGCCGCCCCGGCGCGCATCGATCCCGCTGCCGTCCGCGCCGCCGCCTCGGAACCGGCCCCATCCACCGGCCTCTCCGCCGACGATTTCCGCGAGACCCTCTACTTCCTCGACGAGGACGAGCTGAGGAAGCTCGAGCACGAGGTGCAGCTCGAGGCAAATCGAGACCTCTGGCGCGACGTGCTCAACGCACTCCTGGATCGGCTGGAGGACGGCTCCCCGGAGCGGCAGCTGCGCATCGCTCGCATCCTCGAAGAGGTGCTCCCCTCGATGCTCTCGTCGGGAGCGTTCGACCGGGCGGCCAGTCTGCTCGACGAGCTCACGCGCATTGCCACGGGTGAGACTCCGCTTCCGCCGGAGGTGCTCCAGCGGATCCGCCTCGTCTTCGAGCAGCTAGCCAGCCCGCAAACGCTCGAGCAACTGGTGGAGATGATGGATGAGCCGGCGCGCGCTCCCGGCGCCGACTCGTTCGAGCGCCTGCTCGGCTATTTCCCGCCGGCCAGCCTTGCCCCGCTGACCCAGCTGATCGATCGCATCGCGCGGCCTGATACGCGGCGTATCGTGACCGCCGCGGCCGAGCGCCTCGCCGCCGGCAACCGGGACCAGGTGGTTCGGCTCCTTGCCAGCGATGACCCGCTGGTGGTACGGGGAGCGCTGCGGTGGGTGGGCAGTCTGGCGATTGGCAGCGCCGCCGGTGAGGTGATGCGCCTGCTGCGACACGACTCTCCGCTGGTGCGGGAGGCGGCGGTGGAGGCGGTCGTGGGGCTGCGAGCTGCCGTGGCGGGAAACACGGTGATCGCGCTGCTCGACGACCCCGAGCGCGAGGTGAGGATGGCGGCCGCGCGCGCCCTCGGTGCCCTGGAGCATTCGGCCGCTCGCGAGCCGCTCGAGGAGGCGATTCAGGGGAAGCGGCTCCGGGCCGCGGACCGGACGGAGAAGCTGGCCTTCTTCGAGGCGCTGGGGAGGGTCGGCGGGGCGGAGGCGGTACCGTTCCTGGATCGGTTGCTGAACGGGCGGAAGTGGCTGGGGAGGGGCGAGCCGGCGGAGATCCGGGCCTGTGCGGCGTACGGTCTGGCACGGGTGCGCCACCCCTCCGCGCGGCAGTCGCTCGAGCGGGCGGCCGACGATTCCGACCCTGTGGTCCGCACGGCCGTTGCCCGCGCGCTCCGTGGAGGGACCGAGGGATGAGCGACGGCGATCGGGCGGCGCAGCAGCTCGGGCGCGATTTCGTGTTCGCCCTGCACGCCGCTCTGCGGGCGCTGCGGCTCTACCCGCTAGAGAACCGCGCGGTGCAGAACGCCCTCACCGAACTGGAGCAGGTCGCGGGGCGGCTGCTCGGGTCGGAGGGGGGCATCTCGCTGCACTACGTGGGCGATTACTGCTTCGTCAACGACCTGCGGATGCGGATCGACGTGGGAAGCTTCGCCACCTTCGGCGCGCTCAGCCGGCTGCTCGCTTCCCACGGCATCGGCCAGGTGGAGGTCGCCGAGGGCGTGACGCGCGACGAGTGGACGCGCTTCCTCACCCGCCTGAACGCGGAGCCCTTGCCCGACGATCCGCTGGGCCAGATGAACGATCGCCTGACGCGGGCCGGGGTCACCCACATCCTCCTTACCGCACCCGAGCAGGGGGGCAGCGCGGGGTCGCCGGACGAGGCGAAAGAGATCGCAAAAAAGACCTACCTGCAGTCGGTCGCGGTCGCCCGGGAGGTAATGCTGGGGGTGCGGATGGGCAAAGCGGTGAGCGTACGCCGCGTGAAGCGTGCAGTGCAGCAGATCGTCGATCAGGTGCTGCAGAACGAGACGACCATGCTCGGCATGACCGTCCTGCGCGATTACGACCAGTACACCTTCGCGCACTCGGTCAACGTCTGCATATTCAGCGTTGCGCTGGGCAAGAAGCTCGGCCTCGCGCGGGAGCAGCTCTACGAGCTGGGGATGGGGGCCTTGCTGCACGACATGGGCAAGGTGAAGCTCCCCATCGAGCTCACCAACAAAGAGGGGGCGTTGGAGGAGGCGGAGTGGGAGCTCGTCCGCGAGCATCCCACCGAAGGGCTGCTGGCGCTGATGGAGCTGCGCGGACTGGGCACTCTGCCTCTGCGCGCGATGCTCCTCGCCTACGAGCACCACATGAAGATCGATCAGAGCGGCTATCCCCGCTCGATCCGGCCCCGCTCACCGACCCTCTTCTCGCGCATCGTGGCGATCGCGGACGGCTTCGACGCGGCAACCACGAAGCGCAGCTACCAGGCGAATCCGGCCCTGCCGGACCAGGTGCTGCGCGACATGCGGGACAACCCCAAGCGCGGGGTGGACCCGTTGCTGGTCAAGGCATTCATCAGCCTGACCGGCTATTATCCCGTGGGTAGCGTGGTCATTCTCGACAACTACGAGCTAGCGGTGGTGGTGGCGCCCGGCAAGGCACCGGACGCTCACCACCAGCCCATCGTGCGGGTGATCTACGACGAGCTGGGGCAGCCGCTGGACGTGCCGCGCACGCTGGACCTGACCGAGACCGACCCGGCAACGGGGCGGCCGCGGCGCTCGATCATCAAGACGACCGACCCGGAGAGGTATGGCATCAACGTCAGGGACTATTTCGTCTGATTCGTCGCTCCACGCGGCGTTCTCGCGTGCGCGGCAGGAAGGCCGGGCGGCGCTCGTGCTGTATACCACCTCGGGTCACCCGGAGCCGGAACGCGGGCTCGAGACGCTGATCAAGCTCGCCGACGCTGGGGCCGACGTGATCGAGCTGGGGATCCCGTTCAGCGATCCCCTCGCCGACGGCCCGACCATCCAGCGCTCCTCCTTCGAGGTGATCAACAAGGGGGTCGACCTGCGCTGGTCGCTCGAACTCCTGCGTCGCTTCCGCGCGCAGCGTAGCACGCCGGTGGTCGTGTTCAGCTACCTGAACCCCATCATGAGCTACGGCGTGGACGCCTTCCTCCGCGACGCGGGAGAAGCGGGAGCGCAGGGTGTGCTGGTGACCGATCTACCGCTGGGGAGTGACCCGGAGCTGGAGGCGAAGTTCAGCGCCGCCGACCTCGATCTGATCCGCCTGATCGCGCCGACCACCTCTTCCGACCGGGTTCGGGAGATCGCGGCCGCGGCGAGCGGATTCCTGTACTACGTATCGCGCACCGGTGTGACCGGTGTGCGAGAGGAGCTGACCGCGAGCCTCGAAGCGGAGGTGGCGGCGGTGCGCGCGGTGACGACCCTGCCCGTGGCGGTCGGCTTCGGCATCTCCACGCCCGCGCAGGCCGGAGCCGTCTCGCGCATCGCCGACGGTGTGGTGGTGGGCAGCGCGCTGGTGGACCGGCTCGCCCGCGAAGGGTTGGAGTCGGCGGCGAGGTTCGTCGCCGAGCTACGGCAGGCGCTCTGAGCTGACCATCAGGCCGGCTCGGGCGGCTTCTTTGGCTCCACGAACAACGTCTTCACCCGGGAGGGGACCACCGTTCCTGGAGGCGCACCCCGGTGTTTGCGCACGTACTTCCGCCGCGTCCAGTCGACGGGGACGATGCCCGATGTGCGCGCCTTGCTGTAGTAGGCCGCGAGCCGCGCCGCTTCTTCGAGGTCGCGAGCGGGAGGAGCGCCCTCCGGATCGCGCCAGCGAAGGATGACGTGCGAGCCGGGGACGGAACGCGCATGCATCCAGACATCGCTGGGGCTGGAATGGCTGAAGGTGAGCTGATCGTTCGCCTTGGAGTTGCGCCCCACACGGATTTCCAGGCCGCCCGAAGATCGGAACACCCGGTACGGCAAGGCGCTCGTCTGCGTGCCGGAGGTCTGTCGGCCCTTCGCCCGCTCTCGCTCGATCTCGGCCGACACCCAGTCGGGCAGCGAACCCGCCTCTCCCAGCCGCACCGCCTCGCGCCAGCGCTCCACCTCGGCGCGCGCCTTCTCCAGCATTGCCGGGAGGCGCTCAGCCGCCCGCTCGCGCCGTCGGGCTTCGGCGTACCACTCGGTCGCGTTGTCGGCCGCCGAGCGCGTGGGGTCCAGTCGGATTCGCACGCGCTCGCCGTCCCAGCCGCTGATCTCGACTTCCTCCGCCCCTCTGGGGACTTCGTGCAGCCGCGCGAGCAGGAGGTCGGCCTGCTCCCTCAGTCGCTCGGCTCCTCCGCTGCGAGCGACCTCGTCGGCCAGTCGCTCGGCCCGCCGCTCAGCCATCTCGAGCCTCGTTCGGGCCGCCGTGAGCAGCGCCGCGTCTTCACCGTTGGGGGTGCCCTTCTCGGCCGGTGCGGCCTGCGCGACCCGGTCCATCGCCTCCAGCAGGGATTCGGCCCGCTCCCAGCGATAGCCATGCAGCGGAAGGGGATACGGCTGCAGCCCGTAGGGCGTGTGCAGCACGACCGGGCGGCTCGGGGGCAAGGCGCATAGCGCCCACCAGCGCTCGAAGGCCTGCTCGATGGCATCTCCGTCGACGCCGGAGTCCGGTGCCTGCGCGTCGCTCCCCAGGATGGAGGCGGCATTTACCCGACCGGTCCAGGCGAACTCACGGATAAGCACCCCCTCCCGCTCGCTCGCGGCCACGCCACCCAGCGTCTCGCGCCAGCGCCGGCGAGCCGCCTCCCGATTGACGGCCGCGGCTCCGTATCGGTCGGACGACGATGGGGGTTCGTACCGCGCCCCCGGCGTCAGGGCACGCGTCCCCGCCCGGCGGGACCAGAGCGTCGAGTGGATCCGCTCGTCCTCGGCAGAGACCAGCAGCACGTTCCACTGGTTGGCCATCAGCTCCACTTCCAACCGACGGGCTCCCGAGCGGAAGCGGTCGGCCGCGTCGATCTCGATGGTCAGACGGCGTTCGTCGGGCGGGGCGTGCACGCCCGCACAGACGGCGTCGAGCGGCGCAGCATCCGCCTCCCAGGGGACGATGCGTATCCAACCGCGCAGCGGGTGCAGGTCCATCTCCAGCGCTTCACCGCCGTCCAGCGCCAGCAGCGCCACCCTGCGCGCCGCGAAGAAGGGGGTGGACCCACAAACACGCCCGCGGAGGCGCCGGTCGAGCTCCTCCGCGAGGTACCGGATCAGCAGCGGATCGTAGCGAATCGCGTTTGACACCCCCGGAACTTGGAGTTAGCTTTTTCGCGCGTCAATACGTAGAGATTTCAAGGATTTCCGGCGTTTCGGGCCACTCCCGAGGTGCGGAAACCAGCCGGAGGAGCGATGTCGACGCACAGCGGGGAGGGGAAGCGGGTCAGGACTCTTGACCTCCTTGAAATGAAGCGGAAGGGGGAGCGCATCGCGGTGCTCACCGCCTACGATGCCCTCTTCGCGCGACTGCTGGACCAGGCGGGGGTGGATGTGGTGCTGGTGGGCGACTCGCTCGCCGAGGTGGTGCTGGGTCTCGAGTCGACGCTGCCGCTCTCGGTCGACGACATGATCCACCATGCCCGCGCGGTAGTGCGAGGGGTGAAAAGGGCACTGGTGGTGGTGGACATGCCCTTCCTGTCCTATCAGGTCTCCCGGGAAGAAGCGGTTCGCAACGCGGGCCGCATCCTCAAGGAGAGCGGTGCCTCGGGCGTCAAGCTGGAGGGGGGAAGCGAGGCGCTGGCGGACACGGTCGCGGCGATCGTCGGCGCCGGGATCCCGGTGATGGGGCATCTCGGCTTCACTCCCCAGTCGGTCCACGCCCTGGGCGGGCCCCGCGTGCAGGGTCGCGACGAGGCGGCCCAGAAGCGCCTGCTGGAGGAAGCTCGGCGGCTCGAGCAGGCCGGCGCTTTCTCCGTCGTGCTCGAGCTGATGCCGGGAGAGCTCGCGCGCGCCGTCTCGGCTGAGCTCACCATTCCGACCATCGGAATCGGTGCCGGGCCGGGTTGTGACGGGCAGGTGCTCGTCCTTCCCGACATGCTCGGCCTGAACACGACCTTCAAGCCACGCTTCCTGCGGCATTTCGCTAACCTCGGGGAACAGGCCACGGCCGGGGTCAAGGCCTACGTCGAGGCCGTGAAGAAGGGCGAGTACCCGGCCGACGAGCACACCTTCTCCTGATCGCCCGTCGCGCCGCCGCCGATGCGACTGAGCCGCACGCGCCAAGAGACAAGATCCTGGGTCCACTCCTGCCGACTGGCCGGCGAGCGGGTGGCGCTGGTCCCGACCATGGGATATCTGCACGAGGGGCACCTCTCCCTCATCCGGCGCGCGCGCGAGGTGGCCGATCGGGTGGCGGTCTCGATCTTCGTCAACCCCCTGCAGTTCGGTCCGAACGAGGACTACGAGCAGTACCCTCGGGACCTCGATCGCGACCTGGATCTCTGTTCCGAGGCTGGAGCCCACTTTGCGTTCGCTCCATCGGTGGAGGAGATGTATCCGGGCGGGGAGCCGTGGGTGAACGTCGTCCCCGTCCGGGGAGCGGACCGGCTCTGTGGTGCCTCCAGGCCGGGGCACTTTGCCGGGGTGCTGACGGTGGTGGCGAAGCTCTTCGCGATCGTCCAGCCCGACGTGGCCGTCTTCGGGCAGAAGGACTATCAGCAGCTCGTTCTGATCCGGCGGATGGTGCGCGACCTGAATCTGGACATCGAGATCGTTTCCGGTCCCATCGTGCGCGATCCCGATGGGTTGGCGATGAGCTCTCGCAACACCTATCTGTCGCCCGAGGAGCGCACGCGCGCGCTTGCTCTGTCCCGTGCGTTGCAGCGTTGTCAGGAGCTGTATGCGAGCGGCGAGCGGAACGCGGAGGCGTTTCGGGGGTTGCTTTTGCAGATCGACGGCCCGGGCGTCGAGCTGGAGTACGGCGAGGTCGTGGACCCCGACACCCTCGATCCGCTGGAGGAGGTGCGCGAAGGCGCGGTCTGTGCGGTTGCCGCGCGGGTGGGTAGGACCCGGCTGATCGACAATACGATCCTGGGCACCTGACCGGAGGATGGAATCGCCATGCTGCGGATGATGTGTAAATCGAAGATCCACCGGGCTACTGTGACCGGCGCGGATCTGAACTATATGGGATCGATCACCATCGATCCGGATCTCATGGAGGCCGCCGACCTGCTCGAGTACGAGCAGGTGCACGTGGTCAACATCAACAACGGCGCTCGCTTCGAGACGTACGTGATCCCCGGCAAGCGGGGCGAGGGAGAGATCTGCCTCAACGGTGCCGCCGCCCGCTTGGCGCACCCCGGGGACAAGGTGATCGTGATCAGCTACGCGCAGTACTCGGAAGAGGAGCTCGCCGAGCACCGACCCATCTTCATCTTCGTCGACGAGCAGAATCGGCTACACCGCGACCACATCAGGGCAGAGAGCCGCTGACGCGATGGCTCGCTGGACGGGCATTATCCTCGCCCTCCCCTCATCCCGCACGGACGGGATGGTATCACGGCTGCCAGCATACCTCCATCCCATCGCAGGGCGGCCGCTGGTGTGGCACGCCGCGGCGTCGCTGGCGGAGGCGCCCTCGAAGCCGGAGAGGGTGATCGTCGTCTCGGAGGGAGATCTCCCCGCCGACCTCTTTCAGGACCTTCCCGTTCACGTCGACGCCTTCACGGTACCGGACGCCGAGAGCCGCCAGCGCAGTGTGCTGCAACCGCTCGGGGACGGCGAGGAGCGGTGTCTGGCGGTGCACGCCGCCGCCGTACTGGCGGCGGAAACGCTCGAGGTGTTGCTCGATTCCTCCCCGGGGTCGTGGGTCGTGGGAGGACCCGAAGACGCCGCCGCCGCGCACGGCGACCCCGAGCGATTGTCGCAGCTCCTACGCCTTCCCGATCCCTTCGCCGTTCCCAATGGCGTGCTCGCCGCCGCAGACCGCCTCTCCGATTCGCGCGACACCTCCATCGTCCAGAACCGCGCACAGCTCGCAGCCACCTCTGATCGGATCCGTCGACAGATCGTCCGCGGGCACATGGCTGCCGGCGTCACCTTCCTCCTGCCGGAGACGGTGCTGGTGGACGTCGATGTGCGGATCGGTCGCGATAGCATCCTCTATCCCGGCGTGGTGCTGGAGGGGTCGACCACGGTCGGCGACGAGACCGTGATCGGGCCGGGCTGCCGGATCATCGACAGCTGGGTCGGGAGCGGGGTCGAGCTCAGAGGCTGGAACTACATCTCGCACACCTCGATCCGCAACCGAGCCATCCTGGAGCCTTATGTCCGACGCGGCTTCGACTGAGCTACCCGTCAGCTGGGTTTCCGCGACCGTCGCTGCCGCCGCGGCCGGCGAGCTCCCGCCATGGGCTCGGGTGACCGAGGCGAGGCGCGAGCACATCGGGCGGGTCACCGCCCTGATGCGCCAGTGGGCCGAAGAGCTCGGCCTCCCCGCCGTGGACCGGATGCGCTGGGCTGCGGCCGGGATGCTCCACGATGCCCTGCGGGACGCCGACACGGCCGAGCTCCGCACGATTCTCGGTCGCCGCTTCCTTGACCTGCACCCGGTCCTGCTGCACGGCCCGGCCGCGGCCCACCTCCTCTCCGCCGACGCTGACGAGGCCCTCCTGCGGGCCATCCGCTACCACACGCTCGGGCACCCGGAGCTCGACCGGCTTGGTCGGGCGCTCTACCTGGCCGACTTTCTCGAACCGGGGCGCGACTTTGCGCGGGAATGGAGGGCTGAGTTGCGCGAGCGGATGCCGCGCGAGCTCGATTCAGTGGTCCGAGAGGTGGTGGCCGCGCGCATCCGACACCTGCTGGAGGACGGCAAGCCGATACGTCCGGAAACCGCCGCGTTCTGGTCGTCGTTGACGGAGGAGGCGTGAAGGGCTTGAAGGTCGCCGCTCTGGTGGGGCTCTGCGTGCTGGTGCTGTTCCTCGTGGGGTCGATGGTGATGGGGATGCGCGGCGAGAGGCCGCCGGAGCTCGCCGGGGTCGAGGTCGAGTTACCGGAACGGCGCGTCCGCGTCGAGGTGCTGAATGCCGCCGGCATCCCCAGGCTGGCGCAGCGAGAAACCGACCGCCTGCGCGACGAGGGCTTCGACGTCGTCTTTTTCGGGAACGCGAGAGGATTCCACCCCGACACCTCGCTGGTGCTGGACCGGGTGGGAGACCCCGCCGCCGCGCGCGCGGTCGCCGCGGTGCTTGGTATCAACCAGGTTCGCGAAGCACCGGATACCAGCCTCTACCTCGAGGTGACGGTGATCCTGGGGCGCGATTGGGCGGAGGCTAACGCCGAGAGCGTGGCAAACTAGGCGAGCTCGGACGCGGCGGTTTTGAGGCTCGACCCGAGTTTGACGAGCGGCCGACCGCGGGTGGCCTCCGCCTTGAGCTGCCCGCAGGCGGCGGCGATGTCGCGCCCTCGCGGTTCTCGAACGTGGGCGGTAACCCCGCGGCGGGCGAGTCGCTGTGCGAAGGCGGCCAGTCGATCGGGCGGCGTGGGCCTCCAGTCGTTGGCGGGGATGGGGTTGAACGGTATCAGGTTGACGAAGGCCTTGAACTCACGCACCAGCTCGGCCAGGGCGTCCGCCTCGGCCAACCCGTCGTTCACCCCGTCGATCATCACGTACTCGAAGGTGATCCGCTTGCCGCCGGCCTCGTCGAACGCGCGCAGCGCCTCCATGAGCCGCGGGAGCGGATACTTCTTCTCTACCGGGATGAGTTGCTGGCGAAGCTCGTGGGTCGGGGCGTGCAGCGAGACAGCCAGGCGGTACTGCTGCGGCATCTCCGCCATCCGCAGAATGCCGGGTACGATGCCCACGGTGGAGACGGTGATGCGCCGCGCGCCCACGCCGTAGGCCTGGTTGAGGAGCTCCAGGGCCGGAAAGACCGCCCTGGGGTTCATCAACGGCTCCCCCATCCCCATGAACACGATGTTGGTGATGGGGCCGTAGCCGTTCTCCAGGGCCCACACCTGCGCCCCGCGGTACTGCGCGACGATCTCGCCCGCGGTGAGCTGCCGCTGGTAGCCCATCCAGCCGGTCGCGCAGAAGGTGCAGGCCATGGCGCATCCGGCCTGCGAGGAGATGCAGAGGGTCAGGCGCTCTCGCGCGGGAATGAGCACCGACTCGATCAGCTCGCCGTCGGCGAGCTTCCAGAGGTGCTTCGTCGTGCCGTCGACGGAGCGCGATAGCTTGGCCGTTTCCGGCGCGGACAGGGAGAAAGCTTCGGCGAGTGCCTCCCGCTCCGCCCGCGGCAGATCGGTCATCCCCACGAAGGAGAAGGCCAGCTTCTCATACAGCCACGCCAGGACCTGGCGCACCCGGTAGGCGGGCTGACCGCGCGCGGCGAAGTAGTCCGCGAGCGCGCGCGCGGCCTCTTCGGGCGAGCAACCGAGCAGATCTGGACGGGAGACGGCTGTGATCATCGATTCGTTCGGGTGGTGCCGCCGCGGTCGTCGCGGAGGGGCGACGCCTTATTTCCCCGCACCGTTCCTTGTGTTCCATGCATCGGGCGGGCCCCGGCGCCAGCTTGATGCTCCAAACGGGCGGCGTTACCTTTGCAGCGCATGCACCCGTGCCGCTGCGCGGCACCTGCAACGGACCGATTTCACGAGGTGCTCGTGCTGCTCACGGACCTGCTGACTCCCGAGCGAATCAAGATCCCGCTTCGCTCCACCACGAAGGAAGACCTCCTCGAGGAGCTGGTCGACCTGGCCGCCAACGGCGCCGAGGTCAAGGATCGCCAGGAGGTGCTTCGTGCGGTGATGGATCGGGAGGAGGTGCTCAGCACCGGCATCGGGCACGGCGTCGCGATTCCGCACGGCAAGTCCTCGAGCGTGAACGGCCTCGTGCTGGTGGCGGGGGTGACCCGGGAAGGCGTGGACTTCGAGGCCCTCGACGGTAAGCCCGTTCACCTCTTTTTCCTCCTCGTCGGACCCGAGTCTGCAGCGGGGGAGCATGTAAAGGCATTGAGCCGGATCTCGCGCCTGCTGCGGCGGGAATCATTCCGCCAGCGGCTGATCGAGGCTCCGGATCCGCAGTCCTTCTACTCCGTGCTGGCCGAGGCGGAAGCTTCGTGAAAGCCGGGGTGCGTGCATGGGCGCCGGCCCTTGTCTGGGCCGCCGTCCTTTTTGCATTGAGCTCGCAGCCGACCTTGCCGACGGAGCTCGACAACGGACTCGACAAGGCGGCGCACTTCGGGGCCTTCGCCATCCTGGGAGTCCTCCTGGCCCACGGAGCGCTCGCCTCGCGCCTCCGGTACGTGTGGCCGGTAGTCATCGGGCTCGTCTACGCCGCGAGCGACGAGCTTCACCAGCAGTTCGTCCCCGGGCGCGCCCCCGATCCCGCCGACTGGGTGGCGGATGCGCTCGGGGTCGCGGCCGGCTGCTTCATCCTCTACCGCCTGCGGTCCGGGGGCGTTCGGTCGGCTCGGCGCTCCGGCCCCGCCTCCACCGGTTTTCCACATACATGACTTCAGCTCATTCCACACAGTACCGGACCGATCTGGCCGGTGCCCTGCGCGCGTCCGACATCGGTCGCGACGTGCGGTTGGTCGGGTGGGTTCACCGACGTCGCGACCTCGGCGGGCTGGTTTTCGTCGACCTGCGCGACCGCGGCGGTCTCTTCCAGGTCTCCTTCGACCCGGAGTGGTCGCCGGCGGAGGTGGTGCGCGCGGCGCGCGACCTCGGCCCGGAGGACGTCATCCAGGTGGAGGGCAGAGTAGAGCGGCGGATCAAAGAGAACCCGGAGATGGAAACCGGGGAGATCGAGCTGCGCTGTACCACGCTCGAGGTGCTGCAGAAGGCGGCGCCCCTGCCGATCCCCGTCTACCGCTCGCCGGACGAGGCCCTCCCCAGCGAGGACCTGCGGCTGCGCTACCGCTATCTGGACCTGCGGCGGCCGGAGCTGCTGCGGAACTTCGAGCTTCGACACCGTGCGGCGCGTGCCGTGCGACAGTACCTGGACGAGCAGGGATTCCTCGAGGTGGAAACGCCCATGCTCACCCGGCGCACGCCCGAAGGAGCGCGCGACTATCTCGTTCCCAGCCGCGTACATCCAGGCGAGTTCTACGCGCTGCCGCAGTCGCCGCAGCTCTATAAGCAGCTGTTGATGGTCAGCGGCTTCGACCGCTACTTCCAGATCGTCCGCTGCCTGCGGGACGAGGACCTCCGTGCCGATCGCCAACCCGAGTTCACTCAGGTCGACGCCGAGATGGCCTTCGTTACCGAGGAGGACGTCTTCGCCGTCGCGGAGGGAATGGTGGCCGCCGTCTGGAAGGAGGTTCTGGGGGTCGAGCTGCCCACGCCCTTCCCCCGGCTGACCTACGCCGATGCCATGCTCCGCTATGGAACCGACAAGCCGGACCTGCGCTACGACCTCGAGATCGAGGATGTGACCGAGGTTCTCCAGGCGGCCGATTTCCGCGTTTTCGCTGCAACCAAGGGAACCCCGCAGCGAATTCGTGGACTGCGGGTTCCGGGAGGTGCGAGCCTGTCCCGCAAGGAGCTGGACGAGCTGCAGGAGGTGGCGAAGCGGGGTGGCGCACTCGGCGCGATGTGGGTGAAGCGCTCCGAGGAGGGCTTTTCCGGCAGCTTCGCCCGCGCCCTGGAGGGCGGGATCGGCGACCGCTTTGTCGAGCGCACAGGGATGGAGGTTGGCGACCTGTTCGTGCTGGTCGCCGGCGACTTCCGCATCCATCGTGTCGAGGTCGGCCACGCCCCTGACCTCTCGGCGGGCCGCTCGGTGCCGGTTGGTCTCGAGCCTGCGCTCGACGAGCTACGGCGACACCTCGCGGCCCGGCTCCAGCTGGTCGATTCGTCGCAGCATGCCTGGGCCTGGGTCACGGAGTTCCCGCTCTTCGACTGGGATCCCGACGCGGACCGGCTGGTCGCTTCGCACCACCCGTTCACCATGCCGCATGCGGAGGATCTCCCGCGCCTGTACGGGGCGACCGAGCGCGACCAGCCGCTCACCTCGGCAGAGCAGCGAAGCCTGTATGTGGCCGGGATGAGATCCCGGGCATACGATGCGGTGTACAACGGGAACGAAATGGCCAGCGGGTCGGTGAGAATACACGATCCCGCCCTGCAGGGGCGGATCTTCCGCGCCCTCGGAATGTCGGCCGAGGAGGCACGCGCCAAGTTCGGTTTCCTCCTCGAGGCGTTCCAGTTCGGAGCGCCTCCCCACGCCGGGTTCGCATTCGGCTTCGACCGAATGGCGATGCTCCTGGCGGGGGCGCCGAGTCTGCGGGACGTGATCGCCTTTCCGAAGACGACCGCGGCGCGCGGTCTCATGGAGGGCGCGCCGGCGCAGATCGCGGAAGAAGACCTCCACGACCTGCACATTCGTACCGTGAACCCGAGCAATTCGTGACGCATACATCTGCTCATCGAGCCACCCCGGCGGTGCGCTCGACCTCAACCGCCGTCGTGGGGGACCGTGGCTGAGGGCACGATCCAGCATCGGCTCTCTGCCGAAGGCGCCGATCCCCTGCTGCTGGCTGGGGTCAACGACAGTCACCTCCTGGAGCTCTCCCGCGTTGGGGGATCTCGCGTGGTGCTGCGTGACGACCACCTCCTGCTCTCGGGCGCCCTCGAAGACGTGGAGCGCTCCGTACCCGTCGCCCAGCACATGATCGATCTCGCGCGAGCGGGGACGCCGTTCGCGGTCGATGACATCGCGCGGTTCGCCGAGCAGGCGCGGCTGCCCGACGGAGGGCTGCAACGGCTGAGCGAGGGGCAGAAGATCATCGTTCCCGGCGGGAAGAAGTCGATCACGCCGAAGACGGAAGGGCAGCGCGAGTACATCCGCGCCATCGAAGAGAACGACATCGTCGTCGGCATCGGGCCGGCAGGTACGGGTAAGACCTACCTGGCGGTGGCGATGGCGGTCGATGCGCTGTTCAAGAAGCGGGTCAAACGCATCATCCTCGCTCGTCCGGCGGTGGAGGCGGGAGAGAACCTGGGCTTCCTCCCCGGCGACCTGCAGGAGAAGGTGGATCCCTACCTGCGTCCCCTGTACGATGCCCTCGATGACATGATGGGCACCGAGCGAATGCGGCGGGCGCTGGAGTCGCGCGCGATCGAGATCGCGCCTCTTGCCTACATGCGCGGGCGCACGCTGCACGACGCGTTCGTGATCCTGGACGAGGCGCAGAACGCCACCGGGCTGCAGATGAAGATGTTCCTCACCCGCCTCGGGCTGAACTCGAAGGCCGTGATCACGGGGGACAAGACGCAGATCGACCTCCCCTCGCGTGAACAGTCAGGGCTCCTCCAGGTGGAGACGGTGCTGAAGGGGATCGAGGGGATCGCGTTCGTCTACATGCGGCCGACCGACGTGATCCGCCACCGGCTGGTGAAAGAGATCATTCGCGCCTATGCGGCGGCTTCGGGCGAGCCGGAGACGGAGGAGGACATTGCCGCGCTACGGAGTGAGCCCGCCGGGACATGACGGCCAAACGTGTGGGGCCTACCTCGTCGATCCGGCGAGCGGCGCTCGCTCTCGATCAGGATCCGGAGGGAAGCTGGGTAGCGGCCCTGGTACATCATGGCGCGCGCGTCCTGCTTCTGCTGGTGACCGCCGTCATCGTGTACGTGCTCTTCCCGGCACCCCGGCTCCCTGACACGGCGGTCCTCGAGCGGGGTACGGTTGCCTCACAGGACGTCATCGCCGAGTTCACCTTCAACATTCCGAAGTCGCCGGACGAGCTGCTCAGGGAGCAGGTGGAGGCCGCAAGCAGCGTCCCCGCCATCTACGACCAGGTCCCCCAGGCAACGGAGAACGTGGTCGCCGGGCTCAACGGCTTCTTCGCGGAGGTCGACTCGGTCATCGGCTCGGTGCCGGCCGCGGAGCGAAGCGAGGCTCTGGCGGACTACCTGGAGACGAATCGGGTCACCCCCACGCCCGGAACCCTCCAGCTCCTGCTGAATTCGTCGCGGCGAGCTGCGCTGCAGCGCGCCGCGGTGCGCGCAGTGCGCGAGCTCTTTCCGCAGGGAGTCGCGCCCAGCGCCCTCCCCCCCTCCGTCGCCACCATCTACGTGCAGGAGCCCGGCGGCACCCAACGGGTGCTCACCCGTGACTCCGTCCTGACCCCCGAGCGTCTTTTCGCCATGGCGGCGCAGCAGCTCGGTCCGGACAATCCGGACGGTGCGGAGCTCCTGCGCCTCCTGCTCATCCGCTTCTTCGAACCGAGCCTCGTCCCGAACGAGGCCGCGACCGAAGCCGCCCGGGAGCGGGCGCGCGCCGCGGTCGACCCGGTAAAGGCTACCATCCTGAAGGGTGAGAGGATCATCGGGGCGCACGAGCGGGTCGGTGAGGAGGAGGAGGCCCGGCTGCAGGCCTACCAGGCGGAGCTGACCCGCCGGGGGATGGGGAGCGGAATCGAGGATGGCGGCTTTGGCCGCGCGGCCGGTGCGATCCTGTACAACGCGGTGGTGCTCGGGCTGTTCGGGCTGCTCCTGATCTTCTTCAGGCCGGCACTCTACCGCGACTGGCGAGCGCTGCTGGTCTTCGCCCTTCTGGTCCTGAGCGTGGCCGGGGCGGGTTCCCTGATCGCGCGCTTCAACCTCCCTCCGGAGCTGATCCCGGTCACGTTCGCGGCACTGATCGTGGCGGTGCTCTGGGACGGAAGGCTGGGCTTCTCCCTGGCGATGATCCTGGCGCTGCTGATCGGCGGCCAGACGCCCTTCCTGGGAGTCACCGCCCTCTTCACCACGGCGGTCGGTGGCGCGGCGGCCGCGTTCAGCGTTCGGGTGGTGGAGCGCCGCTCGAAGACGTGGCTCTTCATCTCGATCATCTCCCTCGCCTACGTCATCGCCACCCTGACCATGGCGCTGCTGCGGTCGCGCGGGCTGGCGGAGGTGGGGCTGTCGATGGGAGCGGGGATCACCAACGCCATCGTCGCGTCGCTGCTCGCGATTGGCTTCCTGCCATTGCTCGAGACCTTCACGGGCATCACCACCGACCAGACGCTGCTCGAGCTCTCGGACCTGAACCGGAAGCTGCTGAAGCGACTCTCGCTGGAGGCCCCGGGGACCTACGCGCACACGGTCAACGTGGCCAACCTGGCGGAGGCGGCGAGCAGCGCGATCGGCGCCAATGGGCTGCTCGCGCGCGTGGGGGCGTACTACCACGACATCGGCAAGCTGGTGAAGCCGCAGTACTTCATCGAGAATCAGCCGCGGGGGCGTAACCCGCACGACAAGCTGAAGCCCTCGACCAGCTCCGCCATCATCCGCGGGCACGTTGCCGAGGGGCTCAAGCTTGCCGAGGCGGACGGGCTTCCGGAGGTCGTGAAGCGCTTCATCCCCGAGCACCACGGGACGCAGCAGATCTCCTTCTTTCTCAACCGTGCGCGGGAGAACGATCCGGACGCTCAGATCAATCCCAGCGATTTCGCCTACTCCGGGCCGAAACCGCAGACGAAGGAGACCGCGATTCTGATGATGGCGGACACGGTGGAGTCCGCTACTCGCGTCCTGCAGGACCCCACGCCGGCTCGCATCCGGGAGCTGGTGGACCGCCTGATCGGGCAGAAGATTGCGGAAGGGCAGCTGGACGAGGCCCCGTTGACACTGGCAGAGATCGGTATCATCAAGGATTCCCTGACCAAAGTGCTCACGGGAATGTATCATCACCGCATCGACTACCCCGGCGGGCAAGGGTGAACGACCGCATCGAGGTCGAGGTCGGGCTGGGGGAGGGGGTGACGCTGCCGATCACCCTTCCGCATGCCGAAGCGGCGGTGCGGCATGTGCTATCCGCAGAAGGCGTGCAAGTGGCCGAGATCTCCGTGGCGTTTGTCGGTGACGAGGAGATCGCGCGGTTGAACGAGGAATACCTGGCACACGAAGGGACAACCGATGTGATCTCCTTCGCGCTGCACGCTGCGGGCGAGAGTCCGCTGGGTGACATCTATGTCGGGGTCGATCAGGCAGGGCGTCAGGCCGCGGAGGTGGGGGTTCCGGTTGCCGACGAACTGTTCCGTCTGGTGATCCACGGAACCCTTCACGTGTTGGGATACGATCACCCGGAAGGGCCGGACCGCGCCGGGTCCGTGATGTATCGTCGTCAGGAAGAGCTACTCACCGGTTTTCTCGATCGGATCGGCGCCCAGGGGCGCTGATCGAGTCGCGCGTTCACCCCAGCCGTCGCCAGAACCTTGCTCGAACCCGGAATGGCGAAGCTGCTGGAAGAGATCCGCGAGCTGATCCGCACGGGAACCCCGGAAGAGCTTCACGCCCTCCTTCTTCCCTTTCACCCCAGTGACCTTGCCGATCTCCTCGCCGAGCTGGACGAGGAGGAGCGGCGCGCGGTCCTGATCGCGCTGGCCCCCGAGCCGGCCCTCGCCGCAGAGGCACTCGCCGAGATGGAGTGGGACGAGCACCCGGAAGAGGCGCTCGCCCTGCTCGAGCCGGAGCAGATTGCCACCCTGGTCTCGGCGCTCTCCGACGACGACGCGGCCGACATCATCGGCGAGCTGGACCCGGAGGACCAGATCCGGGTGCTCGCGGCGCTGCCGAGCCTGCACTCCGGCGACATCCGCGACCTCCTGCGCTATCACGAGGAGACGGCCGGCGGGTTGATGACGACGGAGCTCGTCGCCATCGACGTCGAGCTGGACGCCCGCGAAGCGCTCGAGGAGGTGCGGCGGCAGGCGCAGGAGATCGGAGAGTTCTACAACATCTACGTGGTGGACGGGGAGCGCCGGCTGAAGGGCACGCTTCCTTTACAGGCCCTGGTGACCGCGCCCGTCGGGGCGCGGATCGCCGACCTGGTGGAACCGGCGATCGTCGCCGTCCCCCCGGAGATGGACCAGGAGGAGGTCGGGCGGATCATCTCCCGCTACAACCTCGTCGCTGTACCCGTCGTCGACAGTGAGGGCAAACTGCTCGGCCGCATCACGTTCGACGACGTGATCGACGTCCTGGAGGCCGAGACCACCGAAGACATCCTCCGGTTCGGCGGTGTATCGGACGAGGAGGAGGTGCGCGGCGGCTGGCAGGACGCCGTGCGGTCACGCCTCCCGTGGCTTCTTCTGAACCTGGTCACCGCGGCTGCTTCGGCCACGGTGGTCGTGTATTACGCGGCGACCATCGAGCGCCTAACCCTGCTCGCGGCGCTGATGCCGGTGATCGCCGGGATGGGCGGGAATACCGGCACACAGGCGCTGGCGGTGACCATTCGCCGCCTGGCGCTGTCGCGGGAGAGCCCGGGGCGGCGCTGGGCGGTGGTGCTGAAGGAGCTGGCGGTGGGGCTGATCAACGGGCTGGCGATCGGCGTGATCGCCGCCCTGGTGACGGCTCTGCTCGCCATTGCGTTCGGTGAGACCTTGCTGCTCGCCCTGGTGGTTCTGCTGGCGATGTGGATGAACCTGGTGGTCGCCGGGTTTGCCGGCGCCTTCGTCCCCATCGTGCTCGAGCGGCGGGGGGTGGACCCGGCCGTCGCTTCCTCCATCTTCGTGACCACCTTCACCGACATGGTGGGCTTCTTCCTGTTGCTGGGGCTGGCGAGCTGGATGCTTCTTTGAGAAGCTAGGAGCTAGAAGCTAGGAGCTGGAATAGGGAGCGCAGGCATGTTAGTAGATATACACATCTCAAACATTTCGTCTGTCCGATGGTCGTGCCGCTGGGTGTTCTCCACCGACATCTTCTAGCTTCTAGCTCCTAGCTTCTACCTTCGCATGCTATCCGAGCTCCGCATCCGCAACTTCGCCCTCATCGACGAGCTGTCGGTGCGTTTGGGGCCGGGGCTGAACGTGCTCACCGGCGAGACCGGGGCCGGGAAGTCGATCATCGTGGGAGCGTTGTCGCTGCTGCTCGGAGAGCGGGCGACGGCGGACATGGTGCGTGCCGGGGCCGAGCGCGCCAGCGTGGAGGGGCTTTTCGACATCGGAGATTCGCCCGACCTCGTTCACATGCTGGATGAGATGGGGATCGAAGTGGAGGACGGTCTTCTCGTGCTCAAGCGCGAGGTGGCGATCGAGGGGCGGAACCGCGCCTGGATCAACGGCTCGCCGACCACGGCAGGCACTCTGGGCCAGGTGGGGGCGGCGCTGGTCAGCCTGCACGGGCAACACGAGCACCAATCGCTCCTGCGCCGCGATGAACAGCGTGCGATCCTGGACGTCTACGGAGGCCACGAGGAGGCGCAGGCCCGGGTGAGTGACGCGCATCGCCGCTTGCGGGAGCTGACCAACCGTATCGAGGAGCTGGAGCGCCTTCGCGCGGAGTCGATCCAACGTGGCGACTACCTGCGCTTCCAGCTCAACGAGATCGAGGCGGCCAACCTGCGCGTCGGGGAGGAGGAGGAGCTCGCCGAGGAGGAGCAGCGGCTCTCCCACTCCCAGGAGCTCATGGAGCTCTCCTCCTCGCTCGCCAATGCCCTGGTCGGGGAAGACGAATCGTTGCTCGGTCGGCTCGGTTCCCTGCGCCGGTCCGTCGATCAACTGGTGCGCATCGACCGCGGACAGGAAGAGCTGACCGAGCTCTTCGACACCGCCTACTACGCCCTGGAAGAGCTCGGCAATCGCCTGGCGGACTATGCCACCCGGGTCGAGCACGATCCCGCCCGCCTCGAGGAGATCCGCCAGCGGCGCGACCTGCTCTTCCGGCTCGGATCCAAGTACGGGGGCTCGGTTGAGGCGATCCTGGAGGTAGCGCAGCGCGCCCGCGCCGAGCTGGAGCGAATCGACAACGCCGAGTGGGAGCTCTCCGGCTTGCAGAAGGAGGTTGCGGCGGCGAGGGAAGAGCTGGAGACGGCAGCGGCGGAGCTGACGCGGCTGCGAACGGCGGCGGCGGAGAAGCTGGCAGGGGAGGTGGGTGCGATCCTCCCGCAGCTCGGCATGGAGGGCGGAACCTTCCAGGCGACGATTCTCCCGCTACGGGAGCCGGGTTCGAACGGGTCCGAAGAGGTGGAGTTCCGGGTGGCGTTGAATCGGGGTTTCGAGCCTCGCCCACTGGCGCAGGTCGCATCGGGAGGCGAGCTGTCGCGCGTGATGCTGGCGCTGAAAACGGTGCTTGCCCGTCAGGATGCCGTGCCGACGCTGGTCTTCGACGAGGTGGACGCCGGCGTGGGAGGCGTGGTCGCCCTCCAGGTGGGCGACAAGATGCGCGAGGTCGCGCGCAGCCATCAGGTTTTCGCCATCACCCATCTGCCGCAGATCGCGTCTCGCGCGCAGACCCACCTGCTGGTGCGCAAGGGGGAGCGGGACGGCTTGACCACCACCGAGGTCCAGGAGCTCGACGCCGAGGCGAGGGTGAGGGAGCTGGCGCGTATGCTGGGAGGAGACCCCGAGAGCGAGGTCTCGCGTCGTCATGCCGGCGAGCTGATCGAGCGGGCCGGGGCCGCGGTGCGTGCTTGACTGTACAGGGGGGGATGGGCGGCTGTGCCGGTGCGTGGCTGGCGCGGACGGCTGTGTGCTGGTCGGGGTTGGCGCGGCCTGGAGTGCTATGCGGGCTGTCCGGAGCTCGCGTGGGCTGGCGGTCAGGTGAGGGCGCGGGCGTGCTCGGCGGATGTACTTGGCGGATGGCCTCGCGTCACCAGAGCCGTGGCAGCAGGCTGGCGGTGACCGTCAGCCTTCCTCCACCGGGCGTCCCTTCCGGCCCCCCGAGGGTACGCTGATAGGCGAGGGTGACTTCGGCGGGCAGGATCGCTTCGCGCACCCAGTAGGCGGGAAGGCTGGAATAGCGGATCTCCAGGCCGAAGCGTTGCAGCCGCCCCCCTGCCAGGTTCAGCACATCGGCCGGGCGCTCCTCCGTTCCACCCGTGTAGCGGGTGTCCCCCACCTCGTACAACGCGTACTCAGCCCCCACGGAGATCGCCCGGTCGAGGCGATAGCGGGGCGCCACACGCAGCTCGGTGATGTCGCCGGGCTTGATGGAAACAGCGGTCGGCTCCTGCGGGGGATCGAGCGGGTTCTCGCCGGGGATGCGGCGGACGATCTCGCTCTCGCGCCCGCGGGTGAAGCGCAGGCTACCGCTCACCCAGATGTGCGAACCGAGGAAGAGGTCCACGGCCGCTCCGCCCGACCAGGAGGAGAGCCCCTCCGAGGGTTCGGGCGTGAGGAGATCCATCGTGTCGGGTTGTTCCCCGGTGGCGAAGCGTGCACCACCCAGCAGGGCGATGCGTAGGTCGAAGCCGGGGTCCGCGGGGACGGGAGCTCCGCCGAAGGTGCTGAGCAGGAGCGCCTTGGCGTCCATTTCCAGGTCGCCGGCGCGCCAGCGCTCGATGCGGGACGCAAGGGGGTCGAACCCGAACTGCTCGCTCAGCAGCGCGGCAAGAACCTCCGTGTTGGCGGTGTCCTCCGGCAGCGCCATCGGCTCGCCAGCCAGCTCGGTGACGCGGTTCTGCAGCTCCATTCCCAGCGGCGACTCCGAGGTGGGGAGGAGAGGGAGCGCGCCAAGCTCCTCCCACCCGATCGCCGCCAGCAGCGCGGCGTTGCCCTCGGCGTCCGGGTTCAGTCCCAGATTGCCTCCCTGCAGCTCGAAGCGATGGACGAGCCGGTCTCCGCGACCGATCGACATGGAGGCGCCCAACTCCAGGCGCGGAAGGATCCCCACGGCGAGCCGTCCCCGCGCCGCCGTGTGGCTGGCCGAGGCCGCCACGTCGAGCAGGCCGAGGGTGATGCTACTCGGCGATGGGGGTTCCGGCGAGGCCCCGGAAGAGCCCTGTGTGGCGTCCAGGAAGGCGGTGAGCTGAGCTTGGAGAGGGGCGAGGGCGGTGAAGCGATCGGGGGTGAGGTCGCCGCCCAGGTCCGAGCCGAGGTCGACCCGGTTGCCGTCGGCGTCGAAGCGGCTGCTCCAGCTCGCGTGGACCCCTTCCACCCCCAGGCGGAACATGCCGAAGGGAAGGACGTACGCGTCGGGGCTCTGGGCGGATGCCGCCGCCGGAAGCAGAGCGCCCAGCGCGAGGGCGGCGCAGGCGGCGCGGGCGCGAAACCTCATCGACTCCAGTCGATCGATTGCCGAAAAACAAGCGGGGCTCCGAGCGCCGGAGCCGTGGGCCGCAAGAGGGTAGCGGCGCCGCGCGGGCGTGTCAACCGAGCCCCGGTGCCGGGTTGACGCATGTGCGCTGTATGGGTAAATTTTGTATTCCTGTGCCGCGCGCCGAAGGTCGCGAGAAGGGGAGGATTTCGCTCGGTTTGCCGCGACAAGTTGCGAGCAAAGCTCAGTGACTTCGCGCGCTGCGCCTGCTCAGGGGTAGATGGCTTCGACTCGCGGAAGTGTACGTTGAGAGCGCGTCTCCAATTGCGGGCATAGCTCAGTTGGTAGAGCGCAACCTTGCCAAGGTTGAGGTCGCCGGTTCGAGCCCGGTTGCCCGCTTTACGGTGCCGTAGCCAAGCGGTAAGGCAGAGGTCTGCAAAACCTCCATCCCCGGTTCGATTCCGGGCGGCACCTCTTTCCCGGCAAGAGCGCTCCAAGAAAGAGCCTGACGAGAGTCTCTCGTCAGGCTCTTTGTCTTTATACGTTCGCGGCCGCCATCCGCGCAGAATCCGTAGTATCGGTGGAACGATGGCGCAAGCGTTTGGTCCTCCTCCACCCGCTCGTCCAGTTTCCGGTCAGGCGGAAGATTCCCGCCGAGCCGCTCGAACTCACCTGAGCTAACTCCAGCCATGCCACCCCGGTCCAGGAAACCCAAGCAACCTCCGCTCATCGTGGATCTACCGGTCGGCCCGCACTCCGATCCGCGTGAGATCCACCTCTGGCTCGACGAGCTGGACGCGCTGCGGCGCGCCTATGCGGGCGAGCCCGAAGCGGCGGCGACTATCGACGAGGCGATCGCGCGGGCCGTGGGCTGGCTGCACGGCCGGGACGAGCTCGCCGGCGCCGGCCCCTGAGCGGCCGATCCGGCGACGGAGGCGCCTGGCCCCCTGCTTTCCCTTCAATTCTCCACCCACCGATCCCCATTCGCGGTTGATCCGCTCCTGCGGCAACATTGCCTGCAGTAACGCCGCGATGTCTCCGGATCCCAGCCCTGGCTCCCATTGGCCTTCGCCTGGCGCAAGTCTGTCGGCGACGGAATTTATCAGGAACTCCGCTCCCCTGTGCTGGCGGTTGCGACAACGGCCGCTATCTTTGCGGCGCGGTTGTCGCATGATGACCGCAGGTTCGTGATCGGCCACTGACCTCATCAGGAGAGTCCGAATGCAACGTCTCGTACGTAGGGCGTATCTTCTCCTCTTTCTGCTTCTCCTCGCCGGCACCCGCGCGGAGGCGCAGGGCATCATCCCGATCGCTGTCGAAGGCCGCGGCGCCTTTGCCCTCCCGCAGGGTGAGTGGAACGACGCCGAGGCCCTGAGCAACGGGTTCGGCTACGGCTTCGACATCCGTCTCCAGGTCATGCCGCTCATCAGCATCTACGGCGGCTGGGACACCTACAGCTTCGACCTCGAGGACATCGAAGACGCGGACGCGAACGACTCCGGTGTCCACCTGGGCGGCCAGCTCTCGCTCCCGTTGTCCGGCCTGACCGGGGTCAGCCCCTTCGCGTTCGCGGGCCTCGTTTTCAACCAGACCGAGATGGCGTTCGAGAACAACGCGGTTTCGCTCGAGGTGGAATCGGATCGCGGGGTCGGCTACGAGCTGGGGGCTGGTCTCGGCTTCCCCTTCGCGCCCGCGCTCACGATCACCCCGCAGGTGCGCTACCGTTCGCACGGGGCCGATTTTCCCGGCGTCGGCGAAGAGGAGGACGAGGATGTGACGGTCTCCTACCTCTCCTTCGAGGTGGGCTTGAAGCTCGGGCTCTAGGACGGCAACTGCGGGCTACGTAATTACGAATTACGAATTACGAATTACGAATTACGGCGGGCACCGAGCCGATTCGATCATCCCGACCGACAGCGAGCGATCGCCGCAGGCGCCGAACAGTCTGCAACCCTTCGCTTCGCTCAGGACCAGGGATCCAATAGAGTCATCTTGAACTATCTGGCTGTCCCTCGGGATGGCAAGACCAGCTCGATCAGTAATTCGTAATTCGTAATTCCTGATTCCAGGCCACGCGCGCGACGCAGAACTTTCTTCCCACCCCGGGGTATCAGGCGCCGAAATCGTTGCGCGCCAGGGGGTTTGCGCGGACTTCGGAGGGCTCCCGGCGGGCGGCGAAGGGCGGCGCCGAGGGGTTGACGGCCCTGGAGGACTCTGATACATTCAGGGCTCTTGTCGCCCCGTTCGTCTAGTGGCCTAGGACATCGCCCTCTCACGGCGAAAACAGGGGTTCGATTCCCCTACGGGGTACTCCGGGAGGCAAAGGGTCAGGGCCCCGCAGGCAGCAGCCCACCTCCTGGCGCGGGTGCGGATACCCTCCGGCCCGCGTTATGGTCGATTAGCTCAGCTGGTTAGAGCGCTCGCCTCACATGCGAGAGGTCCGGGGTTCGAGTCCCTGATCGACCACTGACGGCGCCAGCCCCGGTCGGGTCTGGCGCCGTCTTTCTGTCCGCCCGGAGGCATCGGGCCGACACTCACGGCAGTGGGACGCCCTTTGCAGTGCGAGAGCACCATGCGCTTGCCGACTCTTCTTCTCGCCCTTTCGGTCCTCTTCGGCGCATCCTCCGCGGGCGCACAGGAGAAGCCGCTCCGGATCGACCTCAACATCCCGGCGCTTCGCCTCACCGTCTACGAGGGGGACGAGATCATCCGCTCCTACCCGGTCGCGGTGGGGATGAAGGGGCACGACACCCCCACCGGAAAGTTTGCCATCACCCACGCCGAGTGGAACCCGTGGTGGCGTCCACCGGCCCGCGAATGGGCGAAGGACGAGAAGGTCACCCCGCCCGGGCCCAACAACCCGATGGGCAGGGTGAAGCTCTTCTTCCTCCAGTACTACTTCTTCCACGGCACGCCGGAGAGCGGCAGCATCGGCACACCCGCGTCGCACGGGTGCGTGCGCCTGCTCAACAAGGACGTGATCGCGCTGGCGCGCCTGCTCCACGAACGGGCCGCCCCCCAGGTCAGCTCCAAGGATATCGACCGCATCCTGGCGAACTCCAGCCAGACGCGCCGGGTGAACTTCCGCGAACCGATCCCGGTCACGATCCGCTACGACCTGGTGACCGTGCAGGACGGGGATATCAACATCTATCCGGACATCTACGACTACGGCACCCTGCACTCGGAGGCGGTCTACCAGGCGCTGATGGCGGCCGGGTACGACGTGAGCCTGGTCTCCCACAAGGACGTCGCGCGGTTGATCGAGCAGGGCCGGGGGGCGCGCGAGACGCTGAACCTGAAGGTGGAGGACGTCTTCGGGACCGAGGTCGCCGCGAGCCGCAAGAGCGTGACCACCGCGGTTCGATAGCCGGAAGCTTCGCCCGACGCGAGCGCGCCTGCGCCGCGTCGAAACAGGGAAGAGGAGGGGATGATCGAGAGCTCCAGCCGGGCCAGGCTCGCAGAGGCTCTCTCCCCGCTTCAACTCCACGCGGCCCGATGCGTGGTCGCCCGGGTGCGAGTGGAGATTGCCCCCGAGCTGGTGCAGGCCTCGCTCTTCGGCTCGCGAGCTCGGGGGGACGCTCGCCCCGACTCCGACGTCGATCTGCTGCTCGTCTTCCGCTCGCTGCCACCCGACCGCGAGCCCTACGCTTCTGAAGCGGAATCCATTGCCGAGCAGGAGGCTCGTCGCCTGCACGTGCCGGTCACGGTCTGGTCCGTCTCCCTCGAGGACCTGGCCGTCGGTCAGCGCACCCCCATGCTGGTCGACGCCCTGGCCGACTCGATCCCTCTCTGGTGCCGCGAGGCCCCGCTCCCTGCGGTCCCCTTCACCCCCGTTGACGCGATTCATTGCGTCGAGACGCTGCTCCGCCGTATCGACGAGGGTTCCCAACTCGTCCGGATCGCGCTCCGGCAAGGCCGCTCGAAGGCGGCGGCGCGCCGGGTCCGCGACGACCTCGTCCGCGCCTGTACGGCGCACCTCCTTCTGAGCGGGATCACGCGGCCGCGCCGGGCCGAAGCCGTCCGCCAGGTGCTGCTGCCCAGCGGAGGCGAGTGCCTTACCGGCTCAGTCGCCGAATGGGTGGAACGCTCCTTTGGCTTCAACGGTACGGATGAGCACGTCTTCGTCCCGCCCCCGCCGGGGGGCTTTGCGGCGGCCGCGGAGTTGGTCGAGGAGTTGCGAAGGGCGGCGCTGCAGCGCCTCGACGAGCTGCGAGCGCGCCTCGGGAGGTGGTGAACGTGAAGAGGAGGGTTGCCGTCAGCCGGAATATTCCTTGCTCGGCGTCTCCACCTGACAGGGCGCACCGGTTCAGCCCGTTCAGCAGCATCCATCCATGAGGCTCTTCCAGCCAGACAGCCGCCAGCGCCGAACCCTGGGCGCTCTTTTCGCGATCAGCTTTGTGATCGCGGTGCTCCTCACCGCGTTCTACAACACGCAGATCGTTCGGGGAGAGTCGTACGCGCTCGCCTCCGAGGACAACCGTCTGCGACCGGTCGTCATCCCCGCCCCGCGGGGAACGATTTACGATCGCTACGGGGAGGTGGTGGCCACCAGCATTCCCGGCTTCTCCGTGGTGCTGCTCCCCGGAACCGAGGAGACGATTCGCGCCACTCTCGAGGATCTGCAGCGTTTCCTGGGCCTGGCGGACTCCGACGTCGAGCGGCTGATGCGTCAACGCGAGACCAGCCCGCACGGCCTGCTCACCATCACGGAAGACGCGACCTTTTCGCAGGTGGCTGCCCTCGAGGAGCGGCGCGCCTCCTTCCCCAACCTGCTCATCGTAGATCGACCCAAGCGCTACTATCCTGCCGGTCCCGCCATCGGTCACATCATCGGCTACGTATCGGAGATCTCCGACGAGGAGCTCCAGTTGCCGATCTACCAGGAGGCCGGGTATCGGCAGGGGCGATGGATCGGAAAGGCGGGCGTGGAAAAACAGTACGAGCTGCGCCTCAGCGGGGAAGACGGGGCGCGGTTCGTGGAGGTGGACGCCAAGGGGCGCATCGTGAACCCTCGCTCCACCGTGGAGGTGCAGCCCCCTGTTCCTGGCCAGGACCTGCGGCTGACGCTTGATCTCGAGCTGCAGAAGTACATCGCCGAGATCTTCCCGGACACGATGAAGGGCGCCGTGGTGGCGATGGTGCCCTCGACGGGGGAGATCCTCGCGATGTACAGCAATCCCAGCTACGATCCCAACGATTTCGTCGGGGGGATCAGCGGCAGGTTGTGGTCGGCGCTGCAGAACGATCCGCTGAAGCCGCTCATCGACCGGACGATTGGGGCCCGCTACCCGCCCGCTTCGACCTTCAAGCTGGCGACCGCGGCCATGGGCGTGAAGCTCGGGCTGGTGAACGCCTCGACCCGGATGCCAATTCCCTGTACCGGCGGTCTTTCCTACGCGGGACGCTACTGGAGGTGCTGGCAGTCTCAAGGACACGGCGCGCTCGACCTGGCCAGCGCCATCGAGAAGTCGTGCAACGTCTACTTCTACCAGCTCGGACTGCAGATCGGTCTGCAGAAGTTCATCGAGGAAGGAACGCGGATCGGCTTCGATGAGCGCACCGGCATCGACCTGCCCAATGAGGCGCGGCCGATCTTTCCGCTCTCGCTGGAGTGGTACGAGGATCGCTACGGGTACCGGCCCAAGAGCTCCGAGGTACTCAGCCTCTCCATCGGTCAGGGACCCAACACCCAGACCGTGCTGCGCATGGCGCACTTCTACTCCGCCATCGCCGGCAACGGGACTGCTCCGGCCCCACACCTCGTCCAGGGCGAGGCGCCTGCGGAAGGAGGGATAGACCTCGGGCTGACGCCGGAGCAGTTGGAGACGCTCTGGGCCGGGCTGGTGAAGGTCGTTCAGCCGGGGGGAACCGCGGTGCTCTCCTCGCTGGCGAACTGGCAGATCTACGGGAAGACCGGAACGGCTCAGAACCCGCCCAATCCGGATCACGGTTGGTTCATCGGCTTCTCCGGTAAGCCGGGGGGCACGCCGGAGATCGTGGTTGCCGCCATCATCGAGCACGGGCTGCACGGCAGCGACGTCGCGCCCCTGGCGGCGAAGGTGATCAATCACTATCTGAGTCGGAAGCACGGCATTCCGGTCGATCCGCAGCCGACCTACATCGAGCGTCTCGAGTCCGGTCGCGCCCGCGGGCCCGACACCTACCCGGCGCCGCTGCACCCCGGTCTCCCGCCGGGAGCGGGAACGCTGGCCACGGCTCCCGAGCAGGCCCAGTCGCCGGCAGAGGAATGAGAACAGACGGTCGGACGGATGCGGCAGCGGCCGCGGCTCTTGGCTGGGTCGCGGCCGCTCCAGCGTCGTCCCTTCCTCACCGCCCGCGTCTTGACCGCTCGCCGGGGCCGGGGCAGGTTGTCGCCGCCCCCAAGGCCGCAGTCGAACCGGCCTGATTCACCACGAGCAACGCAACAATGTCCCGAATCGAAGTCCCCATGCCGCAGATGGGTGAGTCGATCACCGAAGGGACGGTCTCCGTCTGGCTGAAGAGCGTCGGCGACCGGGTGGAACGCGACGAGCCGATCATGGAGATCTCCACCGACAAGGTGGATGCGGAGATCCCCTCACCCGCGGCCGGGACACTGGTCGAGATCCTCGTCCAGGAGGGAGAGACGGTCGAGGTGGGCACTCCGGTGGCGCTGATCGAGACCGAGGTGTCGGGTGAGGCGCCGGAGGGCTCGGTCGCGGCCGCCCCCGCCTCCGCAGGCGCATCGTCCGAGACCGAGACCGGCACCGCGGAAGAGGGTATCGCGGCGGCGGTCGAGCAGCAGGGTGCGGCCGCGCAGCTCGGGGCGATGGCCATCGCCGCGGAAGGTGGTACGGCAACCGCTGCGGCGGGCGGTGCCGCGACCGCCACTGCCGGCGAGGCCGGAGGGCCGAGCGGACCGATGGCAGGCCCGGGGAGTACTGGGGGAGCTGCGGCTGCGACGCCGACCAACGCTTCGCCCCAGACCCTTGAGGAGCGGATCCGCAGGCGCTCCTCGCCGCTAGTTCGGCGTATGGCGGAGGAACATGGGATCGATCTCCAGCGCGTCCAGGGGACCGGGTGGATGGGGAGGGTGACCAAGGACGATATCCTCGCCTGGATTCGAAACGGTGGGGCGGCGGTCGCGGAGAGGCGTGGGGCAGGGAAGCTGGACTGGGACGAGTTCTACAGCCACGTCGAACACCCGACCGTGGAAGTCGGTCCAGCCGATCGCGTGGAGCCGATGAGCCGGATGACCCGGTTGATCGCCGACCACATGGTCATCTCCAAGCGGGTCTCGCCCCATGTCCATTCCTTCATCGAGGTGGACTACTCCCGCATCGACCAGGTGCGCGCTGCCCACCGGAAGCGGTGGGAGGAGCAGGGGGTAAAGGTGAGCTACACGGCCTTCGTGGCGCGGGCGGTGGCCACCGCGCTGCGGGAGCATCCGAAGCTCAACGCCTCGATCTCCGGCGCCGAGGTCGTTTACCGCGGCCGGATCAATCTGGGGATCGCGGTGGCGCTCCCCTGGGGCCTCATCGTTCCCGTGGTGAAGCAGGCGGACGAGCTGTCGCTGGTCGGCATCGCCCAGCGCATCAACGACCTGGCCGAGCGTGCCCGGGCAAAGAAGCTCTCGCCCGAGGAGGTGCAGGAGGGAACCTTCACCATCACCAATCCGGGCGTTTTCGGGACGCTGATCGGCTTCCCGATCATCAACCAGCCGCAGGTGGCGATCCTGTGTATGGGCGGGATCGAGAAACGGCCAGTCGTGGTCACCGACGAGTTTGGCAACGACGCGATCGTGGCGCGCAAGCGCGGCTTCATCTCCCTGGGCTTCGATCACCGCCTGGTGAACGGGGCCGACGGGGACAGCTTCCTGGCCCGGGTGAAGGAGCTGCTGGAATCGGCAACTGAGGTCTGAGGAGGTCGAGAGGGTGAGCGTGACGACGGCACAACTGGTCGCGCGGGGGAGAGCGCAGCGCATCCTGGAGGTGCGTCGGATAGGGACCGTGCCCTATGCGGACGGGCTTCAGCTTCAGGCGGAGCTGGTGCGTCAGCGACGGGAGGGCGAGATCCCTGACACGCTCCTCCTGCTCGAGCACCCCCACGTCATCACCAAGGGGTCGGGGACGCACCTCGAGAACATTCTGCTGAGCGACGAGGAGCGGGAGCGGCGGGGCATCGAGCTCTTCGACGCCGGGCGTGGGGGCGACGTGACCTACCACGGCCCGGGTCAGCTGGTCGGCTATCCGATCCTGGACCTCAAGCCGGACCGGTGCGACCTCCACGCCTACCTTCGGGATATCGAGGAGGTGCTCATCCGCGTGCTCGCCGGGTACGGCCTGTCCGCGGGGAGAAGGGAGGGCCTCACCGGCGTCTGGGTGGAGGATCGGAAGCTGGCCGCAATCGGGATTCGCGTCTCCTCCGGCTGGATCACCAGCCACGGCTTCGCGCTGAACGTGAGCACCGACCTCAGCTACTTCAGCGCGATCATCCCCTGCGGCATCCACGAGTACGGCGTGGGATCGATCGAGTCCGAGCTGGGCCGCAAGGTGGAGATGTCCGAGGTGGAGGAGAGGGTGGCGGGGGAGTTCTGCGCGGTGTTCGGGATGGCGGTGGGAGGGTGAGAAGGTGACAAGGTGACAAGGTGACAAGGTGAGTGGGGAGGCGGAAGCCAGCAGCCAGGAGCTGGACGGGTCAGGCCACGGGCCCAGACGCCGCCATCGGTCACTGTCACCTTGTCACCTTGTCACCCCCCCGGCGGCGGCGGCGACGGCCGAAACTCGAACTCGTCCGGATTCGGAGGCAGGAAGTCGAGGTAGCGGCCGCGGTTCTGCTCTTCCGCGATCCAGGCGTCGAAGCCCGAGGGGACGAGGCCGCCGCTGGCGGACTGACTCGCGGCGGCGCGGGTGGCGAGATGGTTCGCGTACTCGTTCTGCGGATGACCGGCGTGGCCCTTCACCCAGCACCATTGCACCTGGTGTGCGGCCGCCGCGCGCGCCAACTCCTTCCAGAGGGCGAGGTTCTCGATCTCGCCACCCTTCCGGGTCCAGCCCCGCCGCGCCCATCCGTAAACCCAGCCGGTGATCCCGTCGACCAGGTAACGGCTGTCGGTGGTGAAGACCACCTGCGAGCGGACTCTCAGCGCGTCCAGCAGGTCGATCGCGCTGCGCAGCGCCATCCGGTTGTTGGTTGTGTCCGGCTCCGAGATCCAGTAGTCCCGCCGCACCCATCCGCGCTGCGGGTGCAGGTACTCCAGCATTCCTCCGGCCCCTCCTGGCCTCGCCCGATCGCGAAACTGATTCCCCAGACAGGATTCGTCGGCGTAGATGAAGACGAGAGGGCTTTGGCGGTTCAAGATTCCAGGTCGGGCGGAGGTTGAGAAGCCAGGAGCCAGGAGCTAGAAGCTAGAAGCCAGAAAGGCTTGGCCGGCGCGCTCCCGTTATCGCTAGCAAAGTTAGCGGATCAACACACCCGCCGCACACTTCGGTCTGGGGCCGTCTCTTCTGGCTCCTGGCTTCTGTCTTCCAACCCCTTCTGGCTCCTCGCTCCTGGCTCCCTTCCTACGCACAGGCGGCCGCGCAGGCTGGGAATGGGAAGAAGGTGGAGGAACGTCACCCCGAACCTTCTAGCTTCTAGCTTCTAACTTCTAGCTTCTTCTCTTGACATCCCCCCTCACCCCCCTACATTCCCCCGCGGCGCAACCGCGCCTGTCCCTTGAACTTGACGCGATAACGCGAGACGGGAGCCGAATGGCGGATCAAGCGATCCTCATGCTGGAGGACGGACGCACGTTCTCAGGTGAGGCGTACGGTGCCCGCGGCACGACCTTCGGCGAGGTGGTCTTCAATACCTCGATGACCGGGTACCAGGAAGTGGTCACCGACCCCTCCTACGCGGGGCAGATCGTCACCATGACCTATCCGCTGATCGGAAACTACGGCGCCAACGACACCGACCAGGAGTCGGCCCATCCCCAGGTCGCCGGCTTTGTGGTCTACGAACCCTCGCCGATCTACAGCAACTGGCGCGCGACGGAATCGTTCGATGCGTATCTCCGTCGTCACGGGGTGGTGGGGATCTGCGACGTCGACACGCGGGCGATCACCCGTCACATCCGCTCAGCGGGCGCCATGCGCGGGGCCATCGCTCCGGCGGAGGTCGATCGCGACGCGTTGCTCCAGCAGATCCTGGCCCAGCCCCGTATGGAGGGACTCGACCTCGCGTGCGCCGTCTCGACCGATCGTCGCTACGTCGTTCCCGCCCGCGGTGAGCGCCGCTTCCGCGTCCTCGCTTACGACTTCGGCGTCAAGTCGCACTCGCTGCAGCTGCTCGCGGAACGAGGGTGCGAGGTGACCGTGCTGCCGGCGAGCACTCCGGCCGACGAGGTGCTGGCCAGCGGGGCGGACGGTCTCTTCGTCTCCAACGGTCCGGGGGATCCCGAGGCGGTCGGTCAGGCGCTGGAATCAATCCGCGCGCTGGCGGAGGCCGATCGACCGGTGTTCGGCATCTGCCTGGGCCACCAGCTCATCGCGCGCGCGTTCGGGGCGCAGACGTTCAAGCTCCTCTACGGCCACCGCGGCGGCAATCATCCGGTCCGGCGGTTGTCCGACGGTGCGGTGGAGATCACCGCCCAGAACCACGGTTTTGCGGTGCGCGGCGACGAGTCGGGAGTGCATCACGCTCCGGACCTGCGGGTCACGCACCTGAACCTGAACGACGGCACGGTCGAGGGTCTGGAGCACACCAGCCGGCCGGTTTTCTCGGTGCAGTACCACCCCGAATCGGCTCCTGGGCCGCACGATTCGCGCTACCTCTTCGATCGCTTCATCGCCGAGATGGATCGGCGCGTTCGGAGTCAACGGGAAGCTTGACGGCAACCGGGGGCGTCTTTATTGTAACTCCGGTAAGCTGCCATCCAGCAATCTGTTAGCAATACTCGCGAGCTCTCCGTCGGCGCTCGTTTCGCGGCCACGGGGGTCCTCGCAAAGAAGTAGGATCACCGATCGCGGTCCGAACGCCCCGGCCGCGGTTTAGAGCGGATAGTCGCCCCTCTCTCCCAACTCGACGGAGGCAGTCCATGACCAAGGCGGATCTCGTACAGCTTGCATCCGAAGCCATCGGGCCGGGCATCACCAAGAAGGACTGTGCCGTGGTGGTCGATGCGTTCCTCAACGCCATCAAGGACGCCATGGCCGAGCACAAGAACATTGAGATTCGCGGCTTCGGCACCTTCAAGGTGCGCGAGCGGAAGAGCCGTCTCGCCCGCAACCCGCGCACCGGTGACCCCGTGGAGGTGCCCCCGCGCGCGGTGCCGGTTTTCAAGCCCTCGAAGGAGTTGAGGGCGATGGTGGAGGAGCGTCCGCTGGAGGTCTGACCCGGACGCGCCAGGCCGGCGCCCGACGATCGGGGGGCGACTTCAAGAGCCCGTCGCAAAGGTGACGGGCTCTCTTCTTGCGTTTCCGCGGCTGCGCGACTCGTTCCCCCGCGGCCGGGAGATGCCATGCTCGTCCAGGAGGTAGTCACCGATCTTCCCCGTGCCGAGGTGCTGGCGCGGGCGCGCGAATGGTTCACCACTCGCTTCTCCCCCTACGCCGGCTTCCTGGAGGACGAGAGCGAAAGCCACCTCCGGTTCGAGGCGGAGTCCGGCGAGTTGGTCCTCGGTGTCGCCGAGCGAGACGGGCGCACTGTCGTACGCGGATCCACCTCCCGAATGCACCACGAGCTCTCACAGTTCCTCATGACCCTCGCCCCTGCCGAAGAGGTCAGGCAGAACCTCATCGGGCCGGGCGTGAGCGGTGCGGGCTGAGCCGCTCGTCCGAGCTCGGATCGCCAGGCACGACTTTCTGGATCCCGGGTAGCACGGGGGTGGACTCTCCTCGGCCCCGGGATCATTGTATGATGACCGTCCGCGCGCTCTTCTTCGCTTCGTATCGGGACTTCGCCGGTCAGGACGAGCTCGAAGTCGAAGTGCCGCCCGGCGTCAGCGTTCGAGAGCTGGTGCGTCTGCTGCGAGCGCGAGGCGGTGGGTGGGCGCGGCTTCCCGAGGCTCCCGTCGTTGCGGTCAACATGGAATACGTGGACCTTTCCACCCGCCTCAGCGCGGGGGACGAGGTCGCTTTCATCCCGCCCGTGAGCGGAGGGTGAACGTGCCCGCGATCACCTGCAGCATCACCGACCAGCCGATCGACGCGGCAGCTATTCTGAACTCGGCGATCTCGCCGAGCGATGGTGCCGCGCTGCTCTTCCTCGGCGTCGTGCGCAATCACAATGAAGGCCGCGAGGTGGGGCACCTCGAGTACTCCGCTTTTCGGGAGATGGCGGAGCGCGTTCTCGCCGAGATCGCGCGCGAGGCCGCGGAGCGCTGGGAGACGGGCGACATCACCGTAGTGCACCGCATCGGCCGGCTGGACCTGGGGGAGGCGAGCGTGGCCATCGCGGTGGCCTCGCCCCACCGGGATGCCGCCTATCAGGCCTCGCGCTACATCATCGAGGAGCTGAAGCGGCGCGCTCCTATCTGGAAGAAGGAAGGGTACCTGGAAGGAGAGTCGGCGTGGCTCTCGGGCCACTCGCCCGCGCCCCGGGAGCTCGCGCATGAGTAGCCGCCTCGTCCAGCTAGGCGAGTCGCGCGCGACTTTCCCCGAGCGGCCCGTACCGACCACCGGCCCGATGGAGGACGGGTTCGGCCGTCGCATCGAGTACCTCCGCATCTCGGTCACCGACAAGTGCAACCTCCGCTGCGTCTACTGCATGCCCGAGGAGGGATTACCGTGGCTGCGGAGGGAGGATCTCCTCACCTTCGAGGAGATCACCGAGATCGTTCGGGAGATGGCGCAGATGGGCCTCCGCAGGCTGCGGATCACCGGCGGAGAGCCGCTGGTGCGACGGGATCTGCCTCGGCTGATCGAGTTGCTCCGCGAGATCCCCGGAATCGAGGACATTGCGCTCTCGACCAACGCGGTCCTGCTGGCGGACCAGGCGGCGGCGCTGCGGGAGGCCGGCGTCGATCGGATCAATGCCTCGCTCGATTCCCTGCGGCCGGAGCGAGTGGATGCGATCGCGCGCCGCGCGGGCTCCGCGGAGAAGATCTTTGCGGGATTGCGGGCGGCCGAGGCCGTCGGGTTCGCCCCCATCAAGGTGAATTGTGTGGTGATGAGGGGGATGAACGACGACGAGCTGGTCGACTTCGCCCGCATCACCCTGGAGCGCCCGTGGCACGTCCGGTTCATCGAGGTCATGCCGACCGGGGACAACCTCGAGATCTCGCGCGATGCCTTCGTGTCCGCGGACGAGATACTCGAGCGGATCGCCTCCATCGGGGCGTTGTCGCCGGTCGAGGGCCCTCGAGGGAACGGCCCCGCGCGCTACTTCGCCTTCGCCGGCGCGCCGGGCACGGTGGGCGTGATCACCCCCATGAGCCACAACTACTGCGACCGCTGCAACCGCATGCGGCTCACCGCCGATGGGCAGCTCCGCCCCTGCCTCTTCGGCGAGATGCAGACCAACCTCCGCGATCCCCTTCGTCGTGGTGAGCCGATCGCTCCGCTCATCCGGCAGACCCTGCGAATCAAGCCCGAGCGCCACTGGCTGGCGGCGGGGAGCGACCGTGGTAGCGGAGGGCTCCGTGCGTTGTCTCAGGTGGGGGGGTGAGCGCGTCGGATCCCGGTGACGCGAATCGCTGGAGACGAGCCGCTCGATTGCGCGGAAGCTGGTCGAAAAGGCGATTTAACGGCGCAAACCGGTAGGTGGCGAGAAGGCGCGGCCGGTGGGGATGTTCGTGACCCGGAATTCGCAATTCATCACTCGCGCCGCGCCTGCTGCGCCGAGTTGACATCTTCTGTGTGCCCGCTCTAGTTTGGCGACCCGACGGCCGGGAGCCGCCCGGCACGTCCTCAGCCACAGATCGGGCGCATTTTTCATGGATAAGATCACCGTCGTCGGTGCCGGCAACGTCGGCGCCACAGCCGCTCAGCGCGTTGCGGAGAAGGAGCTGGCCCGCGAGGTCGTGCTCGTCGATATCGTCGAGGGGATTCCGCAGGGGAAGGGGCTCGACCAGTGGGAGTCGGCCCCGGTCGAGGGCTTCGACACGCGCGTCATCGGCACCAACGGGTACGAGGAGGCCGCGGGCTCGGGCATCTTCATCGTCACCGCGGGCATCGCCCGGAAGCCGGGCATGAGTCGCGACGACCTGCTGAACACCAACGCCAAGATCGTCCGGGAGGTCAGCGAGAACATCGCGCGGGTCGCTCCCGATTCGATCATCATCGTGGTGAGCAACCCGCTGGACGTGATGTGCTACGTCGCCAAGGAGGCCTCCGGCTTCCCGCGCGAGCGCGTCATCGGCATGGCCGGCGTGCTCGACACCGCGCGGTATCGTTCCTTCCTGGCCCTGGAGCTGGACGTGTCGGTCGAGGACATCCAGGCGATGGTGCTGGGTGGCCACGGCGACACCATGGTCCCCCTGATCTCTTACACGACCGTCTCCGGGATTCCGGTAACCCAGCTGATCTCGCGGGAGAAGCTGGAGGAGATCGTCCAGCGCACCCGGAATGGGGGGGCCGAGATCGTGCAGTACCTCAAGACCGGCTCCGCCTACTACGCGCCCTCCGCGGGCGCCGTGCAGATGGCGGAGGCGATCGTCAAGGACAAGAAGCGTATCCTCCCCTGCGCCGCCTGGCTGCAGGGCGAGTACGGCATGGAGGGTCTCTTCCTCGGGGTGCCGTGTAAGCTAGGCCGCAAGGGGCTCGAGCAGATCGTCGAGGTCGAGCTTACCGCCGAGGAGAGAGCCGCACTCGAGCGGTCGGCCGAGGCGGTTCGCGAGCCGATGCGGGCCCTCCAGTAAGCGGGATTCAGACGCTGCGCCCCACCTCGGGGCGCAGCGCACATAGGGTTTCGTTCGCCCACGCACGGAGATCGCCATGGCAGTCGAATACCGCCACCGATCGCTCGGGACCGCCCTGCGCTACAAGGGCGGGGAGGGGATGTGGACCTGGATCCTCCACCGCGCGACGGGGCTGGGAGTTCTGCTTTTTCTGGTCGCGCACGTGATCGATACCGGGATCATCATCTACCGACCCGATTGGTACGACCACGCGCTCGGTGTCTACCGACATCCTCTCTTCCGCGTCGCCGAGCTCTTCGTCTTCTTCGGCGTCGTCTATCACGCGGCCAACGGGCTGCGCATCGTCGTGCAGGATTTCTGGCCGTATATCATGCAGCGGCAGCGACAGATCTCGCTGGCGGTGGTCACCGTGGTCGTGCTCGCGATGATCCCGATCACCTGGATCATGATTGCTCCGCTGCTTGGCCTCGCCGACGAGCCCGGGACGGCGCGCCATGAGCAACGGTGCCTCGAAGTCCCGAATGCCCCGGCGTGCGTGCAGGAGGTGGGAACGGGAGCCGCGGAGGTGGCCCTGTGAAGGCGCCCGGCGGAGTGGTCGAGCGGCGCATCGCTCGGCGGGGTGGTGGTCACCTGAAGCCGACGGGGAGCCGAGGGGGCTTCGAGCTCTGGTCCTGGTTCTTCATGCGCATTTCCGGCCTAGTGCTGATCTTCCTGGCCCTCTATCACCTCATCTGGTGGAACCTGGTGATCGGGGTCGAGCACCTCGACTCGGCAATCGTGATCGAGCGCTGGAACAATCCGCTCTGGCGCTTCTTCAATGTCATGCTGATCACGCTGGCCATGCTGCACGGACTGAACGGCCTGCGCTACGTCATCGAGGACTACGTGCGTAGCCCTGGTAAGCAGGCCGCGACCAAGGCCGTGGCCTACACCGTGGTGCTCTCGGTGCTTGCGTTTGGCATTTACGCGCTGGTGACTTTCGATCCGGCTATCTTCTTCGCCGACCGATGATCCATACTCACACATACGATGCGCTGGTGGTCGGCGGCGGCGGCGCCGGCCTGATGGCCGCGATCTACCTGTCCCGGGAATCCGACATCAAGACGGCGGTGATCTCGAAGCTCTACCCGACCCGCTCCCATACGGGCGCGGCTCAGGGAGGGATCGGCGCCGCTCTGGCCAACCTGGAGGAGGATCATCCCCAGTGGCACGCCTTCGACACGGTCAAGGGCTCGGACTACCTCGGCGACCAGGACGCCATCGAGACAATGTGCGAGGAGGCGGTGGGGGTGATCATCGAGCTGGAGCACATGGGGCTCCCCTTCTCGCGCACCCCTGACGGAAAGATCGCCCAGCGTCCTTTCGGCGGTCACACCCACCACTTCGGCCAGGGGCCGGTGCGTCGCTCCTGCTATTCGGCGGACCGCACCGGCCACATGATCCTGCAGACCCTCTACCAGAACTGCATCAAGAACGGAGTCGAGTTCTACGACGAGTTCCAGGTAGTAGACCTCCTGTTGAATGAGGGGCGCTGCGTGGGTGTGGTGGCGTACGAGGTGGCCACGGGCGACCTCCACGTCTTCCGGGCCAAGGCGGTGAACTTCGCGACCGGTGGGTTCGGGCGGGTCTGGTCGATCACCTCGAACGCGCACGCCAATACGGGTGACGGGCCGGCGGTGGCGCTGCGTCGCGGCATCCCGTTGCAGGACATGGAGTTCTACCAGTTCCATCCGACCGGCATCTACCGTCTCGGGATCCTGATTACCGAGGGCGTGCGCGGAGAAGGTGGGGTGCTGCGCAACGATCTCGGCGAGCGTTTCATGGAGCGCTACGCTCCGACCATGAAGGACCTCGCCTCCCGCGACGTGGTGGCGCGGGCCATCAACCAGGAGATCCGGGAGGGACGGGGGATCAACGGGAAGAAGTACGTCTACCTCGACGCCACCCACCTCGGCGCCGAGGTGATCGAGAAGAAGCTCCCCGACATCGCTGATTTCTGCCGCACCTATCTGGGCGTGGATCCGGTGCGCGAGCCGATGCCGATCCAGCCGACCGCGCACTACGCCATGGGAGGCATCCCCACCGACGTGAACGGGCGGGTGGTGATCGACGCGCAACGAACCGTCTTCCCTGGCCTCTATGCGGCGGGGGAGACGGCCTGCGTCTCGGTGCACGGCGCGAACCGGCTGGGCACAAACTCGCTGCTCGACCTGGTCGTTTTCGGCAAGCGCTCGGGCGTCGACATGGTGCGCTTCTGTCGCGAGAACGACCTCGGTCCGCTCCCCGAGAATCCCACGGCCGAGATCGCCGCGACATTGCAGCGCCTGCTGGATAACAAGGATGGCGAGCCGGCCGCCCGTCTGCGCGAAGAGATGCAGGACGTGATGCAGGACGACGTCGGCATCTTCCGCGACGGCAAGGGGATGGAACGTGCGTTGACCAAGGTGCGCGAGCTGCGCGAGCGCTACCGTAACGTGGTGGTAATGGACAAGGGAAAGCGCTTCAACACCGACCTCATGGAGGCCTGGGAGCTGGGGAATCTGCTCGATCTGGCCGAGGTGACGACGTGGAGCGCCCTGAACCGGAAAGAGAGTCGTGGCGCGCACATGCGCGAGGATTTCTCCAAGCGCGACGACCAGAACTGGCTCAAGCACACGCTCGCGTATCGTCGGGAAGACGACACGATCGAGCTCGCTTACAAGCCCGTGACGATCACGAAGTTCGAGCCGAAGGAGAGGGTGTACTGATGGCGCAGACCGCCGCATCCGCGCCCCCGCGCGCGCCGGCCACCTCGACAGCCACGATCAAGATCCTGCGCTTCAACCCGGAGACCGATCGCGAGCCGACGTACCGGAGCTACCAGGTCCAGGTCGAGCCGACGGACCGGGTGCTCGATGCGCTCAACACGATCAAGTGGTACCAGGACGGGACGCTCACCTACCGCCGCTCGTGTGCGCACGGGGTCTGCGGCTCGGACGCCATGCGCATCAACGGGGTCAACCGACTGGCCTGCAAGGTGTTGATGCGCGACGTGGGAAGCGAGGTAGTGGTGGAGCCGTTGATGGGCTTCCGGGTGATCAAGGACCTGGTGGTGGATATGGAGCCCTTCTTTGCCCAGTACCGCTCCATCTTCCCCTACCTCATCAACGACGAGCGCCCGCCGGAGCGGGAGCGGATCCAGTCGATCGAGGAACGCGAGATCTTCGACGATACCACCAAGTGCATTCTGTGCGCGGCCTGCACTACCTCGTGCCCGTCCTTCTGGGCGAACGAGGAGTTCGTCGGGCCGGCGGCGATCGTGAACGCGCACCGTTTCATCTTCGACTCTCGCGACCACGGGGCGAACTTGCGGCTGGCGCGCCTCAACGGGCGCGAAGGGGTCTGGCGCTGCCGCACGATCTTCAACTGCACCGAGGCCTGCCCGCGCGAGATCAAGATCACCAAGGCGATCGGTGAGGTGAAGAAGGCGATTCTGTACGGCGGAGTGGGATGAGATAAGAAGCTAGAAGCTAGAAGCTAGAAGATTCCGGCGTCAGGCGCCTCAGACTCGAGCGACCGGGACCCCAGCTGTGGATTGCATTCTAGCTTCTAGCTCCTAGCTTCTAGCTTCTGATCTTATCACAAGTGAGGTCCCTTTGAAGGTCCCCATCGAGTGGCTGGTTCAGCGGGTCGATGAACCGCCCACCTCGTACAATCCGCGGGAGGGCAGTTCGCCGCTGCGCATCCGCATGGCGTGGCAGAAACTGAAGAGCCGGGCGCACGGGCAGGACGAGATCTGGGCCTACGCCAATCCGTCGGATCGACACGGGCGTCACCAGGGGTTCGCGCTGGTCAGAGAGGGCGTGGTGATCGAGGCGATCGAGGTGGATTGATAGGCCCCGTTCGGACGGGTGCCGGATGCCGAGAGGGCGCGAAGTCCAACGACTTCGCGCCCCCTTTCGTTCTCACGATCCTTGCCTGTCGCCGTCGAATCGAGCGGGTCTCACTGGTCGGCGGTGGACACGGCGGTCGAGACGATGATCGCGCCGTGTGGATGCCCGGGGCCGAGCCGCAGCGCTGCCTGCGCGGCTGAGAGCCGGGTGATCGACCGGACTTCTGCGGCGGGGATGCTGCGCAGGTTGTCGACGTCTCCCAGACGTGCGTTGTCCAGGTAGGTAATGATCTGCGGAGTGCCGGGAATGACGGCGACCGAATAGTCGGTCTCGAGCACCTGTCCCTGCTCGAGCAGGCTCTTGTTGCCGCGGACGATGAACCAGTCCGGCTTGAGCGACTGGATGACCTCGAAGACGGTGGTGCCTCCCGCCTCGGCGATCTCCTCGTGGGAGAGGAACTCGATCCCTTCCATCGCAACGTTCCTGGGGATGGCCAGCCCCGGCCCCACCCCTGCGTGGTGCTCCCCGATCAGGAGCCCTGCGATCGCGCCGATTGCCGCGCCGCTCGCGGAGTAGAGGCGACGCTGTTCGAGGAAGCTGCTGTTGGAGGTCTTGTGCCAGTCGTTGTAGACCACGTGACTGGTGAAGTATCCCAGGCCGGCGCCGACCACGGCACCCCCCACGGTGAACAGAGTCCTGGTCAGGAGGCTTCGCGCGGCGCTGCGGCGGCCTGACGCCATCTCGGCCTGGGCCGCCGGGGAGAGCAAAGATGCGCTCCGCGAGCTGAGTAACTGCCCCTGCGCCTCGCCCGCCAGGGCAAGGATCGATAGGGCGACGAGTGGTATGCGGCGATACATCTGGGCTGCGGGGGCTGCGGTAAAAGCGAGGCCTCGCCGGAGGAGCCTCTCGCGAGGGGCTCGGCCTGCGGGGGGCGGAATCTCCGAAAAGTCCCACACGGGCGTGTGCCAGGGACGGCTGGAGGCTCGATGCTCTCCGGCGCGCGGGATTGGTATATCATGCGCGGCTTACATGCCCGGGGCAAGTCGGCCGAATCTCCGCAGCGGGAGCTTCCCCTGGACGACGCCGTCCTGTCCGTTTCCTGGCCGCCTCCGACAACGCCTACCGCGACGCCCTGCGCTGCTCGCCGAGACCGACCGAGCGGCGCGTCGCGACCCTTCGCCTGGTCCAGGCGTCGAGCGCCGTCGCCCTTTCCCCAACCGGATTGCGCGGCGCGTCATTCCCGAAGCAGGACCGTCGCACCCGAACGCCGAGGTCGGGGGACATGCGACGCCCCGGGCGCCCGCGCCGTTTTCGGGGCGGTTCACGTGTTTCCCGCCGGCTGGAGGCGCCATCAGGGATGCGAGCGCTTCCTCGCGCTCACCAGCGCGGTGGCACGACGGCCCACGAAGCGCCCCAGCAGGCCACGGTGCCGGTGGACCTTAACGCGCAGGTGCCCCAGTTCGCCGCGCTCAGCTGTGTGAAGGTACCCGCGGGAGGCGTCGCCTGGCCAAGCTCATTGCTCCCCCAGCAGGCGAGGGTGCCGTCCGAACGGAGGGCGCAGGTGTGTTCGACGCCTGCGCTGACCTGGGTGAAGGTGCCGTCGGGAACTCCGCTCACCTGGCCCTCGCTGTCGTCGCCCCAGCAGATCACGGAGCCGTCCCGGCGCAGAGCACAGCTGTGGGTGTGGCCCGCGCTCACCTGGACGAAATCGGTGCCGGGGGGTGGCGAGGCCTGGCCGAGGTCCGGGATTCCGCCGCCGCCGTCAACCGCTCCCCAGCACGAGATGGAGCCATCCCGCCGCAGCGCGCAGGTGTGCGAGTTGCTCGCGCTGACCTGCACGAACGGTCCTTCGTGCGTGTGGGTTGCCGAATAGGTCGGGGAGCCGCCGACCTGGCCGGCCCAGTTGTCGCCCCAGCAGTAGACCGAACCGTCTCCACGGAGCGCGCAGACATGCGAGCCACCCGTGCTCACCTGCGTGAAGTCGGAGGAGTGGAGCGTGCAGGTGTACAGCCAGAGCGAAGGGTGGTCGCAAGCCCAACCCTCTTCCGGGGGGTTGCTGTACCGAACGAGTAACTCGCTGCCCCAACAGGTGAGCGTGCCGTCGCCGCGCACCCCACAGCCGACGACGTTGGCGTAGCCCGCATCCACCTGGACGAAGCCGGCGCCGGGTGGCTGCAGGTCGGTGGGTCCGCAGGTCACGGTGCCGTCCGCGTGCAACCCGCAGTTGTTCTCCCCCGCGCTCACCTGGACGAACCGCACGGCGGTCCGGGTGCGGGCCGCGACCAAATCGAAGTGCACGGTGAACGGACCTGGCTGGAGCGCGTCGACGTAGAGCACCGCCTCGAACACGTCCTCGGGGCCGACCGACTCACGCGGCAGCTGCAGCCCGGGGTGACGCAGCACCGCCACACGGACCCGGCAGTTGACACAATGCATCGGCGCGGCCGCGTCCCCCACCTCGTCGCGCCGGAAATCCACGCTGTCCAGCACGATGTCCTTTACCGTGAAGCGCACGGTCAGGACCTGATCCTCCAGCGCCTGGTTCCCGCACCCCTCACAGGTTACGCTGGCCTCTACGTGGTCGGCCGTCACCGGCACGCGGGTCAGAGACGGGCCCCCGGCTCCGCTGGCGACACCGGCTCCCTGCCGCAGCTGGACCACCCCGATCGCGGGGTCGACCTCCAGCGCGATCTGGGCGACGACCGAGCGATCGTCGGGGAGTGGAGCTTCGGCCGCGGGGCCGAGTAGGCGCGGGCTCTCCTGACAGCCGACGAGGAGAAGCGCCAGCGGGAGGAGGAACGATCTCGATCGCATTCGATACTCTCCTGCGGGCGTGAAAGTCGGAGACCAGCAGGGGGACGGAAGCGGGCGGATGTGCCGCCAGACTCGAGCGAGTTGCCCTATTCTTTGGGGACAAATAGATCCAAGCCCAGACCCTGTATGTCAAGAGTCTTCGCGTGCCTGCGGCGGGACCGCGAGGACCGACGTCCCGGCCGCGGTAGGCGGGTTCTCCGGGACGCCGGAGCGGGCACCCGTCGTGGTGCGGTGGGATGATCGAGGGAGGAGGCCGTAGCTGGTCGTCAGGCGGAGCGGTCGGAGCAGGTAGTAGAGCGGGAAGAGCGGGTCGGGGAGGGGCAGGGCCTGCCAGTCCTCCGGGGTCGGCGTCCAGAGCGCGCGCCAGAGATAGCGCGCCCGGCCGCCCAACCCGTCCAGGGCCCTGAGCTGGAAGCGGTGGAAGGGCAGCCCCCGCGAATGGGCGGGTCGATCGTCCTCGGCGCCGATCCATGCACGCGCCTCGTGGCAGAGCCGCAGGGCCCCGCGGTCGGAGCGCACCCGATCCGCGATCCGGTCGGGGAGCGGCGCGTCCAGCAGCTCCTGCGCCAGGCGCAGCCCGAGGAACAGCACCCGGCGGCTGCGGAAGCGTTCCGCCCGGCTGATGGCCTGGTCCCAATCGATCTCGTGCGAACGGACCAGCTCGGCGACGTCGCAGAGCCACGCGAGTCGCTCCCAGAGGTGCCGCGCGCCGTGGAAGCAGAGTACGAGAAGAAGGTCCTCCGTCCCGAAGGTCGGGACGGCCATCCCCGCCATCCGCAGCGACCGCGTAGCGGGACGCAGCGCGTCCAGGTCCAGCGACGCGATGGGGTGGCGCGTGGCGAAGGCCCAGTGGAGCTCTACCGAGACCCGACCCGCGCCTCCATGCAGCGGGAGGTTGTTGTTGGCGCGCAGGAGCGCCCTCTGCTGCCGGGGAGAGAGTCGGTCGCGCGGGCGGTAGCCGAGGCACTGGAGAACGTCGAGGGCGCGTGGGAGGTCGTCCGGACGGACCAGCACGTCGAGGTCGGTCATCTGTCGAAAGGCCACGTCGCCGTACAGCTGGTGCGCCAGCACCGGTCCCTTGTAGGGAAGCCCGGCGATCCCGCGTGCTTCGAGGTGGAGGAGAATCTCCCGCAACGCCTTGACCAGCACCCGGCTATGGGCGGCATTGAGCGCCACCTCCGTCCGGAGCTCTCGTAGGAGGTCGGCCGGCACTTCGGGGACCGGCAGCGCTGCGAGGTGGCGCAGGAGGAAGGGGACTACCCGGTGCCGGCGGGCCAGTGCGAGCAGCTCCGGCCAGCTCACCCCCTCCCGGATCAGCGCCGCGACGCGCTCGGCCCCCGACCGGGACAGCTCGGAGCGTGCGCAGAGCACCAGAAGCTCCCACGCGCGCCCCCGGGGCAAATCCTGATCGCCGGCTCCGGGCGGGGGGTGGAGCACCTCGCTCGTCAGCGCGGGCATGTCACGCCGGCCGGGGGAGGGCGGAGGGGATTCGGTGCATCACGACGAAGGCCGTGCGCGGGTCGCCCTCCTCCAGATACGGCCGCCCGTCGCGCTCCAGCCAGCAGTGGCCGCTGAGCCTGCCCCCCGCGGTGAGGGTGGCGCCGAAGCAGAGGCGCAGCTCCATGCCCGCGCGACGGAGGAAGTAGTAGCGGGTGACCCCACGCGTGAGACAGCCGGGGCGGATCCACGGCCCGCCGCCGCGCAGCACCCGCTCCACGCACGCGGACACGCGCGCCACCGTCGGCGCATCCGCGGGGGGTGGGGGGCGGCGCGGCTCGAGGAACCGCTCCAGCGCCGAGAGCGGCAACCGCACTAGCGCCGGAGCCGCCATCGCCACGAGGAAAACGCGGGCCAGAAGGAGGCTCCTCTCGATCCGCGGTAAGCCCCCTCGTGGGCGCGAGATAGGGATCGTCGTCTCCGTCATCCGAGCGACCGCGCTCAGCCTGGCTGCCGGCGGCCGACCAGGCCCTCCTCGCGTAGCAACGCGACGAACTCGGCCACCAGGGCCGCCGCCGCCTCGCTCGTGACCTCGTACTCCGCGACCAGCGCCTCGACCGCCGTGGCGACGTCGCCAGAGCGCTCCAGCGCCTCCCAGATGCGCATCCCGGTCTCGTTCAGCGAGTAGTAGCGCTTGGTCTCGATGCTCAGGAGGATCCCCTCCGTGTCGCTCACGCGAGTGAAGACGACCTCGGGGCTGGGTCGGATGCGGTGTGCGGTCGTGGACTCGGGACGGATCTGCATGGCGAATCGGCGAGGACGCTCAGCGCGGCGCGGACGGGAGGACCGGCAGCGACCGAGTGCGGGCCCGGCGCGGCACCTTGCCGTAATGCTCCAGGCAGTGAGCGCAGATGAAGTGGTCGCGTTCGTCGGCAGGCCCTTGCGCCAGCCGCTCGATCTTCTCGCGGTTGAGGCGCGCGATCCGCTTCACCAGCCGTTGGTGCGCCTCGTATAGGCTGACCCGGGCCAGGTCGGCGATGACGTCGGTGTCCGGGGTCCCGCCGCGGTAGTTGGACAGCGTGCAGCAGGCGGTGAGGTAACCCCGATAGTCGACGTTGAACTCCCGCATCTCGAGCTGCGGGCACTGGTAGAAGCGGGACTCCTCGTAGTGGTCGCCGGCGAGCAGGATCCGCAGCCGGAGGGCGCGCTGCAGCGCCGCGATCTCGGCCTCCACCTCCCGGCGTTCGCGCGGGTCCAGCACCAGGCCGGCCGCCTCCGCGTCGGGCGTGGGCTGGCAGTGCCCGTAGAACAGCGCCTCGCACCCGAGGCGACTTGCCAGCATCGCCATCGCCTCCAGCTCCGAGCGGTTGGCGCGGGTCACCACCATGTTCAGGTGGACCGGGACACCCCAGGCGCGACAGAGCGCGACGCCCTGTAGCACGCGACGGAACGAGCCCGCGCGTCGGCGCAGGGTGTCGTGCGTCTGCTCGGTCGCGCCGTCGAGGCTGAAGGTGACGTGCGCGCACCACTCCCGGTACGGCCGGAGCTGCGCGCCGGTGCGGGAGACGAACTGCCAGCCGTTGGTCACGAAGCCGAACCGGTAGCCGTGCTCCGTCACCCGGCGAAGGATCTCCGCGAAACGCGGGTGCAATGTGGGCTCGCCGCCGGTAAAGGCCACGAAGTTCACGCTCCGGTAAGCCTTCGCCTCGACGAGCACCTTTTCGACCAGCTCGACGGGGAGGAATGTGCCGGTTCCCCCCTCCTCCCGGATGCAGTGCGTGCAGCGGAAGTTGCACACGTCGGTCAGCTCGAAGATGAGCTTGATCCCCGGACGCCGGTCGGGGGTGGGAGCGTGTCTCATGCGCCCATCAGCCGGCTGGGAGACGGTGCGGGGGAGCCGACGGAGACCAACGGTTCGAGGAGTTCCACCACGCGCTCCGGGGCGTCCTCCACGTCCCGGCCCGCGAGCAGGCGGTAGCCGCGCGCCTGGGCCGCCAGCCGGCCCAGGACGGCCAGGTGGCAGGGAAGCGTCTCCGGATCGAGCGCCAGAACGGCGCTCTGAGCAATGAGGCGCGGCAGCATCTCCGCCGGCGCCAGCGGCACGAGCCGGCTCTTGGCCAGAGGCGCGATCTCGGGGAACAGCAGCACCTGCGGGCGGCAGCACGCCACGAGCCGGTGCGGGAAGAGGGTGCGCATGTCGAGCCGATGCTTCCCCCTCCCGGCGAATGGACCGGGCGCCCCGTGAACGGCGACCTCGGGGAAGCGCGTGGCCAGGACGGGGTCGAGGCAGAGATCCCGGCGCAGGGCCAGGCCCTCCACCCCCTCGCCGAGCGGCCGGAGTAGAAGGGCGTCGTCTGCGAGATAATCCCAGCCGCCGCGCACCAGGGTGTAGGTGATCGTGGACTTACCGCTGCCGGACCCCGCGACGAACAGGTAGCCGGCGCCGCGGTAGACGACCGCCGAAGCGTGCAGCGCGAAGAGGCCGCGGCGGCGGACCAGGAGGAGGAGGGCGTAGACAACGAGGTCCTTGCGCGGCGGGTCGGTGGCGCCGGGGAGCCAGCCCTGCGCCACGCCGCCACGGAGGTCGAGGCGGAAGTGGTGCGCCCCCGAATCCAGCCAGAGCCCGGTATCGGAACCAAGCGCGCGAATGCCGTCCTGACGGGCGATCTCCCGCGCGTCGTCGGGGAGCGGCGGCGCCTGGCGGGCGGAGACCACCAACCGTAGCGGGACGGGGTCGGGATTCGGCACCGCCGTCCCCAGCCCGAAGTGCTCGAGGATCGCGCGCACCCGCAGGAGGAGTGACGGGTCATCGCCCTCCAGGCGTAGCCCCACGCCGTGGAGCGCATACGTGTAGGTCCGAGACTGCCGACTTCCGGGGGCTGTCCGCACGGCGTCCATGCAGCTCAAGCCGGGGAGCGACCGTCCGGGTGCGCGCTGCGGCGCCCGTTCGTCACGGACTGAAAGTCCCGATGAAGGAGCCGGTTACCTCCGGAAGGGAGCCGTGTCGCGTGAGCTCAGGCCGGACCATCGGCTTACGCGGCGCCGCCGTGCGCGACGTCTCCTCTGGCTGCGGCGAAGGGGTGCGGGGCTCGGGTCTCATGTCCGTTCCGGTCGTCGCCATTCCAGTCTCCGCGTAGAGGTGGCGGGCGGATCGGGAAACTCCTGTATCCATAATCTGCGAAGGGATGGGTGGCAAGACAGGTCCTTAAAGTGTCCACCTGAGGGGATGGACAGCGGGCCGTTCTCGATCGCGCGCTGGTACGCCCGCTGTTGCTGTGCGGACTGATGTCGACCCCGCTGTACCTCGGGATCGATCTTCTCGCCGGGTCGAGGTACGAGGGGTACAGCTTCCTCGATCAGGCAGTCAGCGAGCTATCCGCGATCGACGCGCCGACGCGCGGGCTCTGGCTCGCTCTCGGTCCCCTGTACCAGCTCCTGGTGCTGCTTTTCGGCGTGGGGGCGCAGCTGGCCGCCGGGCGTGACCGGCGGCTGCGGATCGCCGCTAGCGGACCGCCTCGCCCTCCTCGATCCGTCTGACGATTCTCCGAAAATCGAGGCAGCGAGTAAAATCCTCGGCGCGACAGGTGAGCGCGTGGTCGACCATGGCCCGCGCCGCGTCGAGCTCACGCTGACGCCGGTCCAGCTCCGCCCGGTGCTCCAGGAGTAGCTTGCGCCGGGTCGACCGATCCGGCGCCTGGAGGATCTGCCGGATGCGCTCCAGGCTGAGGCCGGCCGCCTTCGCCCCCAGGATCAGGGCGATCCTCGCCTCCTGCTCACGCCGATAGCGCCGCCGTCCGTTGACCCGTTCCGTCGGCAGCAGCAATCCGACGCTCTCCCAGTGCCGCAGCACGTGTGGCTCCAGGCCGAAGCGCGCTGCCAGCTCCCCGATCGTCATCCCGCTCATCGCAACGCCCTTGACTTAAAGTTCACCTTAACATTTAGAATGCGGAGTCTGCAGTTCGTAGACAAGACTCCAGGACAACGGGGAGGTGCAAATGGTTCGGGATGTGATCGTGATCGGCGGAGGGCCGGCGGGGCTCGCGGCGGCGCAGACGCTGGGGCGGATGCGGCGGAGAACCCTGGTGCTGGACTCGGGGGAGCCGCGCAACGCGCCTTCGCCCGCGATGCACAACTTCCTCTCGCGCGATGGTACGCCGCCGGCCGAGTTGAGACGGATCGCCCGCGAGGAGGTGGGTCGGTATGCCTCGGTCGAGCTGCGCGACGGGCGCGTCGACGCGGCGCAGTTCGTCGAGGAGGGCTTCGAGGTCCGGCTCGCGGATGGTGAGCGAATCCGCGCGCGTCGGCTGCTGCTGGCGACCGGTCTCGCGGACGAGCTGCCGCCCATTGCCGGCCTGAGGGAGCTCTGGGGCAAACGGGTGCTGCACTGCCCCTACTGCCACGGCCACGAGGTGGCGGATGGGCCGCTCGCCGTGCTGGGGAGCGCTGCGCCGCGCGTGCGCATGGCGCTCCTCCTGACGCGCCTCTCCAAAGACGTCGTGCTCTGTCCCGCCGGGGAGGACTTACCTGATGCGGAAACCCGGGCGAAGCTCGGGCGGCAGGGGGTGCGGGTGCGAGAGGGAGAGGTGAGTGCGGTGGAAGCGTTGGGAGAGGATTCGGTCCGACTCCGCTTCGCGGACGGAGGCGTGTTGGAGCGGCGGGCGCTCTTCGTACAGTCTCGGCCCGTCCAGCGCAGCTCGCTGGCCGCGGAGCTCGGCTGCGATCTGTTGGAGGACGGCAGCGTCGTGGTGGACGAGGCTTATCGGACTACGGTCGCCGGGGTGTACGCCGCGGGCGACATGGCCCGGCGCGTGACCCCGCACTGGGCGGCCTCGTCGGTGATCGTCGCGGCCGCGGGGGGCGCGACGGCCGCGGCGATGATCGACCAGGATCTTCTCAGTGCGGATCTCGGTCTGCCGCTGCCGTTCGCAGGGTAGGGAGCTGCGGGGGGACGGATCGGACGGCTGTATCTACCCGGTCTCAGTGGACTCCCGCCGTCTCTGATCCTGTTAATCCTCTCTTCGTGGTTTCGCTGCCAGGATGAAAGTCGCGACGTCGCGTCCAGAAGTAATGTAGCCAGAGGGCATTGAACCCTAGCGTTAGAAGGGCGGCGATGCGCGTTTCAGACGGTTCGGCCGGATCGACCATCGTCGCCAGCGCTCCGAGGATCGAAAGAGGCACTACCACCATGCATATCCACCACGCCCACTTGCGAAACCGCGACACCCCCCTGGCCATCAGAAACGGCAATCCAGCCAACAGTACGAAAGCGATCGCCAGGACCAGCGCCTCAGTGAGGCCGAACTCGTTTAATGAGTCTGCTGCGGCAAGAAGCATTACGATGGGCGCCACAATACCGAACATTGCTGCCCCAAAATAGTTGAGTCCTATGAACAACTTTCCCGGCCAGGTATGGGAAGGAGCTTTGTGGATCACCCTCGCCGTCGCGAATCCGTCACCGGGCGGGCCGGACAAACCGCCCGCGCTTTTTGCGACCGCAATGGAGGCGTCGGTCGGACAGCCACAGTGAATACAGGCGGACGAGGCGTCGGAGATTGACTGGTAACAATCACGGCAAGTGATCAATGGCATAAGCAGATCAAAGAAGGATTACAATGCGGCCGAGGATTACGTACTTATGCGAAAAGGCCTCGTGACCATAGTCTCGGCCAGAGGCTGGCTCGCCCGTAGCGATGGCAGCGGCTCGTCGTGTACAGACGGTACGCGGCGTTGGGCGCAGGGCGCCCACTGGTGGCTGCTGCTCACAGACGCGAAGCCGACCTGCGATCTTGTCGTTGAGGAGGTCGAGAGCGTGTGATGATGCGGCCCGGGTCACGACGGAGGGGCGTGCGGTTGACCGTCGACGGGCTTTCGGAGACCTTCGATGCAGACTGGGGCTACCGCATGCTCTTCGATTCTGCCGCCAAGCGCACGTAGAAACAGGAATCTTGCCCACCGAAAAAGCACGCGAACTCCTGCACCGATACTGGGGTTACCCCGACTTCCGTGCCGGACAGAAGAAGGCCATCGAGGCGATTCTCTCCCGCCGGGACACCCTCCTCATCATGCCCACCGGGGGCGGGAAGAGCATCTGCTACCAGGTCCCGGCGCTGCTCTTCGACGGCGTCACCATCGTCGTTTCCCCCCTCATCTCCCTGATGAAGGACCAGGTGGACACGCTGGCGCAGGCGGGGCTGCCGGCCACCTTCATCAACTCGAGCCTCTCCAGTTCGGAGATGGCGGCGCGGCTGGAAGCGGTCGAGCGCGGGGCCGTCAAGCTCGTCTACGTCGCCCCGGAGCGCTTCGACAGCCCCGCCTTCGCGGAGCGGGTTCGCCGCCTCGACGTGTCCCTGCTCGCGGTCGACGAGGCCCACTGTGTCTCGCAGTGGGGACACGATTTCCGACCGTCCTACCTGCGGGTCGGCAGGGTGCGCGAGATGCTCGGAGACCCGCCGATCGCGGCCCTGACCGCCACCGCCACGAGGGAGGTGCGGGAAGACATCGAAAGGCAGCTCCGCCTGCGTGACCCCCAAGTCTTCATCACCGGGTTCGATCGGCGGAACCTCCTCTGGCGCGTCCTCCGAGCGAAAAACGACTCGGAGAAGGACCGCCTCCTGCTCCGCCTCCTCCAGGGGCGCCAGGGCGGCCTCGGCTTCTCGCTTGAGAACAGCAGCGGCTCCGCGATCGTCTACGCCTCGACGCGAAAGAGCGTCGACGCGCTCACCTCCCTGCTGGGCGGGATCGGGATAGCCGCGGTGGGCTACCATGCTGGTCTGCGCGACACGGAGCGGAAGCGCATCCAGGACGCCTTCATGGCGGGAGAGGCTCGCGTCGTCGTGGCCACGAATGCGTTCGGGATGGGGATCGACAAGCCCGACGTGCGCCTCGTGGTGCACTACAACATGCCGGGCACTCTCGAAGCGTACTACCAGGAGGGCGGCCGCGCCGGGCGGGATGGAGGACAGTCGGACTGCGTGCTGCTGCACGCCTATCCCGACCGCTTCACCCACGAGTTCTTCATCGAGCAGACCTACCCTCCTCGCAGCCTGGTCGAGAGCCTCGTCCGCGAGCTGCGCTCGCGAGCCGACGCCGAGGGAGCCATCCGCCTGGGGACCGCCGAACTCGTGCGCACGCTGCCGGGAGGCCCTAAGGATCGGCAGGTCGCCTCCGCGCTCCGCCTACTCGAGGAGGCGGGCATCATTCGCTCGTTGTCGGCGGGAGGGTCGACCGGAGCACACGTGCGGTTGATCGCGACAGCCGAACGGATCCGCCGAGAGATCGACCGTCCCGACCGGCAGGAGGAGTTGCTCTTCCTGCGACGTCTCTGGCGGCTGGGAGGTGGCAACGGACTCTACCGGGGCGCTGCGATGCGCTGGCGGGACCTCGGAGCGGCGGCGGGTGGCCGTGAGCGGGCGGCGGAGCTGATGGATGCCCTGCAGGACGAGGGAGTGCTGGAATGGACGCGCTTCCTGGACGGAGAGGGGATTCAGCTGTTGGACCGCTCCACCCGCGTGGATCGTCTTCCCATCGACTGGCGCAGGCTCGAGGCCAGGAAGAGGCGGGATCTCGACAAACTGCAGAAGATGCAGGGTTACGCGTACACCGACCGCTGTCGTCGAGGATACGTTCTACGCTACTTCGGCGATCCCGATGCCATGGACGAATGCGGTGCCTGCGACGTCTGCATGGGTGAGGCACGCCAGGCTGATCGTCCCCGGGAGACGCGAGAGGACCGCACTGTTGCGGCGCGCCCGCAGGGGACGCGGCGATCCCGCGCACGCCGCATCCGCGACGTCACACCCTACACCCCCACCCCCGCCGAGGAGCAGCTGTTCGAACGCCTGCGCGCGGTTCGCAGTCAGCTCGCCCGCGGAGATGGGGTTCCCGCCTACTGCGTGTTCAACGACCGCACGCTCGCGGAGCTCGCGCGCCGCCGACCCGCCACCGAAGACGCCCTGCTCGAGATTCCCGGCGTGGGTCCTGCGAAGGCGGCGAAGTACGGACGCGCCTTCCTGGAAATTCTCCAGGAGGCGTAAGCGGCGGTGACTTCCCCCGCCCGTCCGCCGGCGGTAGTTTTTTCCTGCGAAACACGCCGCCGGGGGCCGCTAACCCAGCGCCAGATGCTACCCTATTTCGACGAGAGCCACCGGCTCATTCGCGAGACCGTGCGCGAGTTCGCGGCGAGCGAGATCGCCCCGGTGGCGGCGGAGCTCGACCGTACGGCGGAGTTTCCGTGGGAGAACGTGGCCAAGATGGCCGAGCTGGGGCTCCTGGGCATTCCCTGGCCGGAGGAGCTCGGGGGGGCGGGGATGGACCAGATCAGCTACATCATCGCGATCCATGAGATCGCGAAGGTGGACGCTTCGCACGCCATCACCATCTCCGCACACACCACGCTGGGGACGTCGCCGATCGTCGCCTTCGGTACCGAGAAGCAGAAGCAGCGCTACGTCCCGCTCCTCGCCGTGGGGAGGGTGCTCGCGGGCTTCGGCCTTACCGAGCCGCAGGCAGGCTCGGACGCGGGGGGAACCCGCACGACCGCGCGGCGCGTGGACGGAGGCTACGTGCTGAACGGCACGAAGATCTTCATCACCCACGGGGGGGTGGGCGAGGTCTACGTGGTCAGCGCATTGACCGATCCGGACGCAGGGACGAAGGGTATCAGCGCCTTCATCGTGACCAAGCCGACTACTGACCTGGAACGTGCCCGGGAAGTCGGCGTGGGACACGCGGAGGAGCTCGATTTCACGGAGGGGGTCCGGGCGGGGAAGAAGGAAGACAAGATGGGCTGGCGCGCCTCCGATACCCGGGAGCTGGTCCTTGAGGACGCCTTCGTCCCCGAGGAGAATCGGCTGGGAGCGGAGGGGCAGGGGTTTCCCATCTTCATGCAGACGCTCGACGCGGGGCGCATCGGCATTGCCGCGCTCTCGCTCGGGCTGGCCGAAGGCGCGTTCGAGCAGGCGATGCGGTACGCCAACGAGCGCCGGCAGTTCGGGAAGAAGATCAGTGAGTTCCAGGCGATCCAGTTCAAGCTCGCCGACATGGCCACGGGGATCGAGGCGGCCAGACACCTGGTATACCACGCGGCCTGGCTCAAGCAGAACGGTCGGCCCTTCTCCCGCGAGGCCTCGATGGCGAAGTTGTACGCCTCCGAGCTGGCCATGCGCGTCACCTCGCAGGCGGTGCAGATCCACGGCGGGTACGGCTACATGAAGGAGTACCCTGTCGAGCGGATGATGCGGGACGCGAAGATCTGCGAGATCGGAGAAGGAACCAGTGAGATTCAACGGTTGGTGATCGCGCGATCGCTCCTGCGGGAGTTGAACGGCGGCCCGGCCTGAACCCAAGCGGCAAGGAACGTGTGGCGAGGAACGGGAAGGGAACTGGCGGGTGAAACGTGAAATTCTGATGAGCACCACCGGCGAGGAGACGCGAGTCGCGATCCTCGAGGATGAGTTGCTCGTAGAACTGATGGTCGAGCGTCCGGACTCGACGCGCATCGTGGGGGATATCTACCTCGGCCGCGTCGAGGCGGTGCTGCCCGGGATCCAGGCAGCCTTCATCGACATCGGAACCGAGAAGGCTGCCTTTCTACACGTCTCGGACATCGCCAACGAGGACGACGAAGAGGAGGAGTCGGCCCCGGAGGAGGAAGCGGGGGAGAGCGAGGGCGGCACCCGGCGGCGAACGCGTCGCTACCCGCCGATCCAGGACCTGGTGCAGAAGGGACAGGAGCTTCTGGTCCAGGTCACCAAGGAGCCGATCAGTACCAAGGGCCCCAGGGTGACCGCGCACATCTCCCTCCCCGGGCGCTTTCTCGTCTACATGCCGACGTCCGACCACGTCGGCGTCTCGCGCAAGATCGAGGATCGCGAGGAGCGGGCGCGTCTTCGTGCCCTCGCCCGGGAGATCCTTCCCGAGGACGCGGGCGGCGTCATCGTGCGCACGGTGGGGGAGGAGCTGACCCAGGAGACGTTCGAGCGCGAGCTGAAATCGCTGCTCGCCACCTGGAAGCAGATCAAGCGTCGCGCGGCGCGGGCTCGCGCACCGGCGGCGATCCATCGTGAAGCCAAGCTCACCAAGGGGATCATCCGTGACCTCTTCTCCGTCAAGGTCGATTCCCTCATCATCGACAGCCAGGCGGTCTACGACGAGGTCCGTCAGTACCTGGACAGCGTGGACCCGTCGCTGATCGAGCGGGTGCACCTCTACCAGGATCCGCTCCCCCTCTTCGACGCCTACGAGATCGAGACGGAGATCCAGGAGGCCTTTCAGCGCCGGGTGATGCTCCCCTCGGGAGGCTACATCATCATCGAGCCGACCGAAGCGCTGGTCTCGATCGACGTCAACACTGGTCGCTATACAGGGAAGAAGGACCCCGAAAAGACCATCCTGAGGACCAACCTGGACGCCGCGCGCGAGATCGCCCGGCAGCTACGCCTGCGCGACATCGGCGGGATCATCGTCTGCGACTTCATCGACATGGAGTCGAAGCAGAACCGGGAGAAGGTCCTTCAGGAGCTGCGCACACACCTCGCCCGGGACCGGGCGCGCACCAAGGCGTTCCAGGTCTCCGAGCTGGGGCTGATCGAGATGACGCGGCAGCGCGTGCGCCCGTCGCTCTACCACACCCAGACCGAGGCGTGCCCCACCTGCGGCGGGACCGGCCGGATCTTCACCCCCGAGACCGTGGTCCGGCGGATCGAGCGGGCCATTCGGCGCCTGAGCGTCGACTCGCGGGAGCGCCAGCTCCTCGTGCGGGTGCACCCCGAGGTCGCCCTCTACCTGCTGGAGGAGGAACCCACCTTCCTCAAGCGCATGGAGAAGGATGCCCGCCTGCAGATCAACCTGCGTGACGACCCGCTCATGCAGCCGGACCAGTTCCGCCTCCTCGCGGGTCCCGGACATCAAGACGTGACGCAGAGGTACGCGCTAGGGTAAGAATGCGGATTACGAATTACGAATTACGAATTACGCTTTTGTTATCCGGAGCGGAGCGCTGCAGGGGCGGAGTGAAGGATCGGACACCGTGGCGGTACCCGCGTGCGACCCCTCGCTCGCACTCGAGATGAATGGCCGGCTCGGCTACCCAATAATTCGTAATTCGTAATTTGCTGCCCGAACCTGGCAGCGGCCCGCAGCGGCGAGAGGGTACAGGGGCGGGGTAGGCGGGGGCGCTAGGTGGGAGAAGCGAGAAGCTAGAAGTTGGGAGTGAGCAGTTGATGAGCGGGCAGCACGAGGAAGGGAAGTCAGAAGCCAGGAGCCAGAAGCCCCTCCCCGTTGACTTCCCCTCCTTCTTTCTCCATAATTCCGTCTTGCGTTTTTTCTGGAACAGCAATCAAGCGACAGGAGCCGGCTTCACCATGTACGCCATCATTCGCACCGGCGGCAAGCAGTTCCGGGCCGAGCCCGGGCAGACTCTTCGGGTGCCCGCGCTGAACGCGGAAGCGGGAGAGACTGTCACCTTCGACGAGGTGCTGCTGGGGGCCACCGATAGCGAGGTGAAGGTGGGGGCGCCGCTGGTGGGTGGCGCGGCGGTGACCGCCGAGGTGGTGAAGCATGGCAAGGGCGAGAAGATCATCATCTTCAAGCACAAGCGCCGCAAGAACTATCGTCGCAAGCAGGGGCATCGGCAGAAGTATACCGAGGTCCGCATCGGCGAGATCAATCTGGGGTGAGGAGCTGAATCATGGCACATAAGAAGGGCGGCGGCTCGACCCGTAACGGCCGCGATTCGCAGGCGCAGCGGCTCGGCGTGAAGAAGTTCGGCGGCGAGCGGGTGCTGGCCGGCAACATCATCGTGCGTCAGCGCGGCACCCGCATCCATCCGGGGGCGAACGTGGGCCGTGGGCGTGACGACACGCTCTTCGCGCTGGTCGACGGCGTGGTTCAGTTCCAGCGCAAGGACCGCAAGCGCAAGCAGGTGGCCGTAATTCCGGCGTGAGCCGCTTCCGCAGGACGTGAAAAGGCCCCGGCAGTGATCTGCCGGGGCCCTTGGTTGCTAGCTGCCCAACCAGAACCCCACCAGGAAGCCGAGGCCGAGCGCCGCGACGCACACCCCCAGCAGCATCAACACCCAGCGGAGCCCCCCTGCCCCCGCCTCGCGGCGCATCCGCTCAGGCCGTGCCGAAAGCCAGCTGCAGCTCGGGGTTCCGTCCCCGGCTGCGCACGAAGCCGCCCATGAAGATCTCGGTCATGTCGTGCACCAGCCGGTCTACGTCGGCGTCGCGGCCGGGGCGATACCAGACGTACAGCCAGTTCATCATCCCGAACAGGGCGAACGCCGAGACTCTCTCGTCGAGGGTGCTGTTCGGCTCCACCTCCCGCAGGATCTGGCGGGCGATGTTGGTGAGCTGCCGTTTCTGCGATTCGACGTGGGAACGGAACTCGCCGGTGAGCGACTTCGCTTCGTGCGAGAGAACCTTCATCTCCGCCATGTTGTCCACGAAGAAGCGGAGGTGGTTGTCGATGAGGATACGCAGCTTCTCGCGCGGGTCGCGCGCGTAGCGGAGCCGGGGCTCCAGGCCCGCGATGAGACGGCTCATCGCGTGGTGCTGGATCAGGAAGAGCAGTTCTTCCTTGCTCTGGAAATAGTAGTAGAGTCCGGCGAGGCTGACGCGAGTGAACCGGGAGATGTCACGAATGCTCGCCTGGTGATAACCCTTCTCGGCGAAGACGACGGCTGCGGCCCGAAGGATGCTCTCCAGCTTCGCGTCGTATGCGGTGCGGCCTTGGGACATGATCGGGGGCCGTTCCGGGCGAAAAAAAACGCAGCGCTGCGAGCGCTAGCGGAAAAGGTACCGCTGTGATGCGTAGCTATCCGGGGGTGAAGGCCGCTCCCGAGCGGGCTGACAAGTCCGGTGATGTGGGCGGCCGGGTCTGATCGGGCAAGGTACGGATCGGACGGAATCGCTGTCAAGACGCGGAAGTGCCGCTTGACGCGCGTGCGTATGCGTCGATATTCTTTCATTGCCTCCATCATTGTCGTGTCCGTATCCCCGCTCGCATGATCGTGCTTCGCCCCCACCGCTCGGCATGCGCCGTTTCACTCTGTCTCGCTCTGAGCGTGACGGCTGCCTGCAGGGACCTTCCTACGGGTACCGACTCTTTCCAGCTCGAAGCGGGCGGTGAGTTGTGGACCGCCGTGATGGCGCCGAGCAATCTCCCCACCGCTGGAAGCTGGTTGGCGTACGGGGAGGACCCCGCGGCGGCGCCGGAGGTCGCGGCGCTGGAGACCGAGGCCG